>NZ_CDROCK010000031.1:0-83330 GCF_977020205.1 Pseudomonas sp. AIG
GCGGCCTGGCAGCCGACCTGTTTCTGACAGGCTGCACACGGTCCAAATGTGGGAGCGAGCCTGCTCGCGATGGCGCCCCCACCGTCACCTCATCCCTACTTGCCCACTCCCGCATTGGCATACAAATAATCCGTCGCCAACGACGCCAATGTCCTCACGCCCACCACCAACGCCGATTCATCGACAAAGAACCCCGGATTGTGATTCGGCGCGGCCTTGCTCATGTCCTGGTCCCTCGGCGTCACGCCGAGAAACACAAACAATCCCGGTACTTCCTTGGCATAAAACGAGAAGTCTTCCGCGCCGCCCACCAGCGGTGCATTCACCACATCATCCTTGGCCGCCCACTTCAGTGTCGGCAGCATTTTTTCTGTCAGCGCCGGGTTGTTGATGGTCGGGTCGTATTTTTCGATGATGGTCACGTCTGCTTTTGCACCGCCGCTTTCGGCGATTTTTTCCACGGTCTGGCGTACGTCGGCATGCAGTTTCTGGCGGATACCGTAGTCGTAGGAGCGGATCGTTCCGGTCATGTCCACGGATTCGGGAATGATGTTGTAGCGCGTGCCGCCGTTGATGGTGCCGATGCTGACCACTGACGGGTACGAGGAGATATCGGTGCGGCGGCTGACTACAGTTTGCAGGCCGACGATGGTTTGCGCGCCGACGGTGATCGGGTCGATGCCGTCCCATGGGCGGCCGGCGTGGGTCTGTTTGCCGAGGATTTTGATGCGCAGGTCGTCGGAGCTGGCGAGGGTGGCGCCTGGGCGGTAAGCGATCTGGCCGGCGGGGACGCCGGCCCAGACGTGCAGGCCGAACACCGCGTCGGGTTTCGGTGATTTCATCACGCCTTCCTCGACCATCATTTTCGCGCCCCAGGTGTTTTTGCCGTCGGGGATGAAGTCGCTCGGGCCTTCTTCGGCGGGCTGGAAGTAGAACACCACGGTGCCGGGTAATGTGTCGCGCATGCCCGTGAGAATTTTCGCTGTGCTCAGCAGGATGGCGGTGTGGGCGTCGTGGCCGCAGGCGTGCATGACGTCGACTTCTTTGTCGAGGTAAGTGCCTTTGGCTTTCGAGGCGAACGGCAGGTCGGAGACTTCCTTGACCGGCAGTGCGTCCATGTCGGCGCGCAGGGCCACGGTCGGGCCGGGCAGGGCGCCTTTGAGGACAGCGACTACGCCGGTGCGGGCGACGCCGGTTTTCACTTCCAGGCCCATGGCCTTCAGTTGTTTGGCGACCAACTCAGCGGTGCGTTTTTCCGTGTTACCGAGTTCCGGGTGAGCGTGGATATCGCGGCGGGTTTCCAGCAGTTCCGGCTCGAGCTTTTGCGCCTGTTCGGCGATGGTAGTGCGGGTGCTTTCCAGTGTTGCGGCGCCGGCGTGGCTGGCGCAGCAGGTGAGCAGAACGGCCTGGGCAATGCGCGTCAGTTGCATCGGATTCTCCTTGATTATTGTTGTCGGGCTTCCCTGCCTGTGACTGCAACCGCGCGCCTGAGTGCTATTCCTTCGGCTGACCGCCACCGGCAGTGATCACTTGCACGCTCATGCGCGGCGTTGCCAGATCGAGTCCGGCTTCGTCGAGATGGCGTTTGAGCGACAGGTTGAACGCTCGGGACACTTCCCATTGTTTGATCGGCGCGGTCTTGAACCGCGCGCGCAGAATCGCGCTGCCGGATTCGAAACTCTCGACCCCCTGAATCTCCAGCGGCGACCAGATGTTGCGCCGCTGCAGCGGATCGGTGCGCATCTTCTGGCCGACTTCGCGCATCAGTTTGATCGCGTCGTCGATTTCCATGTTGTACGGCACCGCCACGCGAAAGATCGCGTAGCCGAACTCCCGTGAGTAGTTCTTGATGCTTTTGATTTCGCTGAACGGGATGGTGTGGACGATGCCGTCGATATCCCGCAGGCGCACGGTGCGGATCGTCAGGCCTTCGACGGTGCCGAGGTGGCCGCCGACGTCGACGTAGTCATCGATGGCGAGTGAGTCTTCGATGATGATGAACAGGCCGGTGATCAAGTCCGCGACCAGCGACTGTGCACCGAAACCGATGGCCAGACCGATCACGCCGGCACCGGCCAGCAGTGGCGTGACGTTCATGCCCATGTTCGCCAGGGCGACGATCAACGCGATGATGAAGATCGCCACGAACAGCACGTTGCGGATCAGCGGCATCATCGTTTGCGCGCGGGCATTCGCCAGACCTTTGCGCGAGCGGGTGAGGGCGTGATGTACCGCGGTGTCGGCGAGGATCCAGATCAGCCAGGAGAAAATCAGCGTGCCGATCAGGCTGAACAATTTGACGCTGACATCATGCCCCTCACCCTCGGCGAAACCGATCAGCGACTGGCCCCAGACGCGCAGGCCGAGTTCGATGAAGACCAGCCAGACCAGCAGGTGCGCGAGGGTGTAGAAGAAGTTTTTCAGGCGTTCGGAGTAGAGCGCGTGGCGTTTCGGTCCGCGTTGCGGTTTCAAGGAATGCCGGCGCACGAGGCCGTTGATCACCATGCACATCACCAGCAGCACGGTGCAGATCAGCGATTGGCGCAAGGCAGTGCTGGTGTCGCCGGCGGAAACGAAGGTGGCGAACAGCGAGATGCCGACCAGCACCAGCGCCGGCACGTACCAGAAGGTGCCGAGGATTTCGATGGTGTCGCTGAGGGCGCGGCGGGTCAGGCGTCGTGACAGCGGCTGATTGCGGATCAGGTGCGCAATCGGTCGGCGGAAACGCAGGATGAACAGGCCGGTCGAGATTGCCGCGAGGACATTGGCGATGGTTGCAGCGGTGTGGGCCAGATGCACGCCGAGGCTTTCGATCAGGCGCGGATCGTTCAACGCTTCACCGAACGCGGCGAAGCTGCCGATCAGCCACAACGGCCGGAACGCCTGATGACGCAGGATGTACAGCGCGCGATGGCGGTGCGGGCCGTCGAGCAGGGAAAACGCGATCACGCAGATCGCCGAGAAACAGGTGCCGACCACCAGCGCATAGGCCAGCACCATCGCCAGGCTTTTGCCCAGTGACGACGGCAGCGCGTAGCTCATGTAAACGGTCATTACCAAAGCGATCAGCCACGGCCCGAGCTTGCGCAAAGCGAAGCGCAGCATATCGAGAGCCTTGGGGTGTTGCGGCAGTTCTTCGGTGAGGCCGAAGCGCATGCGCACCCGGTGGCCGAGCCAGATCAGCGCGGCGGCGAGCAGACTCCACACCGCGAGGATCATGGCGAAACCGAAGATGATCGGCAGCCATTCGTTGGCCGGCAGCATCATTGCGCTCAGTTCGTCCTTGGCCAGATCGAACTCGTTGCCCCAGCGGTTGAGCGGGCTGTCGGCGCCGGTGAATTGTTTTTCGAAGTTGGACAGGGTGCCGCCGATCAAGCCGAGCACGCCTTCTTCGGGGCTGGCCTGGGCCTTTTTGGTGGCGTCGCGCAGCTTCTTCAGATCAGTCAGCAGTTGCGCGCGTTGCTTGTCGTTTTCCAGCGACTTGATGACTTCGTCGAGGGACTGGCCGAGCGGTTCCTGGGCTTCCGGTTGGGCTTTGTTGGTGTTGAGCAGACCGGGCAAACCGACCGCGTGGGCGGGCGCCAGCGGCAACAGCGTCATCAGGCAGACGAGGAACAGGCTGGGCAAAGCAAAAAGACGAGCGAACACTAGGCGGTCAACCTCGCAAGGGGCGGATTCGCTGGAGTGTACGAGGCCCACTAAAGCAATGCGAGCCGGACGCGGATTTATTCGTTGAGTTTGGCGAGGATCTTGTAAACCACCGTGGCGAGGATCGTCAGCATGCCGACCCACATGGCAAACACACCGGCGTTCTTGTCACGGAAGTTGAAACCGATCGCCAGCAGGATCATTCCGCACAGGATGGGGATGAGCATGGCGTGGAACGAAGACATCGAGATCATGGAGACTGCCTTGTCGAAATGAATGATGTAAGTCTAGGTCGAATTTGATGGAGCGGTATTGATCTGAGTAGGAGCTGCCGAAGGCTGCGATCTTTTGATCTTAAAAACAGAATCAAAAGATCGCAGCCTTCGGCAGCTCCTACAGGGAACAAGTGGTCCCGAATGGTTAAGGCAACTCGCGGCAGGCGTAAAACGCGCTCAGCACTTTGACCAGATGCGCCAGGTCGTGGCTGCCGCACAGTTCGCGGATCGAGTGCATGGCGAAGGTCGGCAGGCCGATATCGACAGTGCGCACGCCGAGGTGGCTGGCGGTGATCGGGCCGATGGTCGAGCCGCAGCCCATGTCGCTGCGCACCACAAAGCTTTGCACCGGCACTTCTTCGGCCATGCACAGATGGCGGAAGAACCCGGCGGTTTCGCTGTTGGTGGCGTAACGCTGGTTGCTGTTGACCTTGATCACCGGGCCGGCGTTGAGTTTCGGGCCGTGGTTGGCGTCGTGCTTTTCCGCGTAGTTGGGGTGCACGCCGTGGGCGTTGTCGGCTGAGACCAGCAGGGATTTCTGGATGGTGCGGACGAATTCGTCACCTTCCGGCAGCAGGCGGCGCAGGGTCTGTTCGAGCATCGGGCCGTCGGCACCGCAGGCCGAGCAGGAGCCGACTTCTTCGTGGTCGTTGCACACCAGCACGCAGGTTTCGTCGGTTTCGGCGGTGAGCAAGGCTTGCAGGCCGGCGTAGCACGACAACAGGTTATCGAGGCGCGCGCCGGCAATGAAATCGCCGTTGAGGCCGATAACCGCAGCACTTTGCGTGTCGTAGAAACTCAGCTCGTAATCGAGCACGACGTCGGCGTTCAAGCCATGTTCGCGGGCCAGTTGATCAGTGAGTACGGCGCGAAAATCGACGCGCTCGTCACCGGCAAATTGCGCGAGGATTGGCGGCAGTTCGGTCTGCGCGTTGATCGCCCAGCCCTGGTTGGCTTCACGGTTGAGGTGAATGGCCAGGTTCGGAATGATCGCGATCGGTGCCCTGAAGTCGATCAATTGGCTTTCGACCTTGCCATCGCGGCGGAAGGTCACGCGGCCGGCCAGCGACAGATCACGGTCGAACCACGGTGCCAGCAGCGCGCCGCCGTAAACTTCAACGCCCAACTGCCAGAAGCCCTGACGCTGCAGCTCCGGTTGCGGCTTGACCCGCAGGCACGGGCTGTCGGTGTGCGCACCGACCAGGCGGATGCCGCCGTGCAGTGGCGAGGTGCGGCCCATTTTGATCGCGACGATCGAGGAGTCGTTACGGGTGACGTAATAGCGGCCGTTCGGCTCGGTGGTCCATGGCTCGCGCTCGTCGAGGCGCACGTAACCGGCAGCCTCCAGACGCTGCACCAGACTGGCGGTGGCGTGGAACGGGGTAGGGGAGGCCTTGAGAAAGTCGATCAGGCCTTGGTTCAACTCTTCGCGCATAAGAAACTCCAGACAGCAATGGGCGGGAGTTTAACGCATCGGCTTGAAGCTTGGGGCATGACATGCGGTCTTGAAATGCATGCAAAAAACTGTGGGAGCGAGCTTGCTCGCGAAAGCGGTATCACATTCAACATTAATGTCGACTGATCAATTGTTTTCGCGAGCAAGCTCGCTCCCACAGGGGTTCAGTGTGGTCTGTCAGAACGGTGCAGGGCACTCGAAGCGCAGGCGTTCGCCGGTTTGCGGATGGGTGAAGCTGAGCATGCTCGCGTGCAGGCACAGGCGCGGCCATGCCGCCAGCGCCTGCTCGTGGGCATAAAGGCCATCACCGAGCAGCGGATGCCCGATCGACAGCATGTGCACACGCAACTGATGTGAACGGCCGGTGATCGGCGTCAACTCAACGCGACACCAGTCACCGCAACGTTCCAGTACGCGCCAGAAGGTCAGCGCGTGTTTGCCGAATTCATGATCAACCACATGGCGCGGCTTGGTTGGCGGGTCATAACGCAGTGGCAAGTCGATGCTGCCACTGTCGAGTGCCGGTTGACCCCAGGCCAACGCGGTGTAGGCCTTTTCGGTTTCGCGATCGTGAAACTGGCGCGACAGTTCGCGATGCGTGTCGGCGTCACGGGCGAGCAAAATGATGCCGGAGGTTTCCCAGTCCAGGCGATGGACGATGCGCGCTTCCGGGTAGCCGTTTTCCTGCAGGCGGGTAATCAGGCAATCCTTGTTGTCGTCGGCGCGACCGGGCACCGAGAGCAGCAACGTCGGTTTGTCGACCACCAGTACGGCGGCGTCCTGATGGATGATGCGGATGTTGGACAGCGGAATTAAAACACCCTCGAAAAAAAGGCCACCGGCGGTTCGGGGCCTTCCCGGGGGGGGGAGGCCCCTGAACCGCCGTCGTACCTGCCGGATCGACTCAGCGATCAGGCAGGGTGATGTTGAGTTCCAGAATCGAGCAACTGCCCTGGCTTTCCAGTGCAACATGTACGTCGTCGTTGCCGATGTTGACGTACTTGCGGATCACGTCGACCAGTTCCTTCTGCAAGGCTGGCAGGTAATCCGGCGTGCTGCGCTGGCCGCGCTCATGCGCCACGATGATCTGTAGACGCTCTTTCGCTACCGAGGCGGTACTTGGCTTTTTGTTGGCACGAAAGAAGTCAAAAAGGTTCATTACCTACCTCCAAACAGGCGCTCGAAGAATCCCTTCTTCTCGACATCGAGGAAACGGTGGGCTTTTTCTTTGCCCAGCAAACGGTCGACGGTATCGCTGTACGCCTGACCGGCATCGCTCTGGTCGTCGAGAATCACCGGCACGCCCTGGTTGGATGCCTTGAGCACCGCCTGAGATTCCGGGATCACGCCAAGCAGCGTTACCGAGAGGATTTCCTTGACGTCTTCAACGCCGAGCATTTCGCCCTTTTCAACACGCTCTGGATGGTAGCGAGTGATCAGCAGGTGTTCCTTGATCGGGTCTTCGCCACGTTCGGCGCGACGCGATTTGCTCGCCAGCAGGCCGAGCATGCGGTCCGAATCTCGTACCGAGGAGACTTCCGGGTTGGTCACGACGATCGCTTCATCAGCGAAGTACATGGCCAGGTGGGCGCCTTTTTCGATGCCGGCCGGGGAGTCGCAGACGACGAACTCGAATTGTTCCTTGAGCTCCATCAGGACTTTTTCCACGCCTTCGACAGTCAGCGCGTCTTTGTCGCGGGTCTGACTGGCGGCCAGTACGTAGAGGTTTTCCAGACGCTTGTCTTTGATCAGTGCCTGTTGCAGGTTGGCTTCGCCGTTGACCACGTTGACGAAGTCATACACCACGCGGCGCTCGCAACCCATGATCAGGTCGAGGTTACGCAAGCCCACGTCGAAGTCGACGATCACTGTTTTGTGGCCGCGCAGAGCGAGGCCGGTACCGATAGCGGCGCTGGTGGTGGTCTTACCCACACCACCCTTGCCGGATGTAACCACGAGAATCTTGGCCAAGGTGTTTCACCCCTAAGGAAGAAGGACTTTTTAGCCCCTGAAAAACATCTCTTGAAAACTACTGCAGTCGGACAGCCTTGGCTGGAATTCGGCGTTGAGCCTTTTTCCTACTTCGTTTGAGCCGTTTTCGCTACGTTTTAGAGATGCTTGGAAAATGCGGCAGTATCCGTTAAAGCCGAATGATGTTCAACACGTCGCCCGACAGGCTGACCTGTACGCCCGAGCCCCACATAGGGTCGCGGCGCAAATCTTCGGAAACCTTGTAATGACCGGCGATGGAGATCAGTTCAGCGCTCAATTGCTGACAGAAAATCCGTGCCTTGGTGTCACCCTTCACGCCGGCCAGCGCCCGACCGCGCATCGGGCCGTATACATGGATGTTGCCATCGGCGAGAAGTTCCGCCCCCGGACTGACCGAAGACACCACGACCAGATCGCCACCTTGGGCATATATCTGTTGGCCACCACGTACTGGCGTGGTGATGACGCGGGTCGGTTTGATGGTCGGTTCCGGCGGTTTTTCCGGTTTCTTTTTGACTTCGGCTTCCGCTGTTTCCAGCGGCCGCTCGCGGGCGCCCGACGGCGGCAGCACCGGAATGTCGATGGCAATGGCGGCGGCGATGTCTTCGATGCGACTGGCGCGAATCGCCAGGGTGCGCAGGCCATGTTGGCGGCAGACGCGCATCAGGCCCGGCAGATCGACGGCGCCTTCGCTCGGCGGCAGTTTGTCCAGCGCCAGAACCAGCGGCGCGTTGCTGAAGAAGTTCGGCGCCTGGGCGACTTTGGCGGCCAATTGCCGATCGAGGCTTTCGAGGTCGTTACGGGCCAGTTCCAGCACAGTAATGGCCAGCATGCTGCCCTTGAGCTGGAATACGGGATCTTGGTCTAACGGTTCGGTTTGGCTCATGTCGGCATACAACGGCTTGTCACTAAAAGTGCCGAGACTTATAACGAGAACGCCCGCGAGCCGCAAGCCGGGTCGAACGATGTAGAATGCGCGGCCACTGTATTTACGGAAGCTTTAATGGATCGCCCGCGTTTTCGAAAAGCATTTTTATCGCCACGCTTCTGGCCGCTCTGGTGCGGTCTGGGGCTTTTGTGGCTGATCGTGCAGTTGCCGTATCCGGCGTTGCTGACCATCGGTCGAGTTTTGGGCGCCTTGATGTATCGCGTGGCCGGCGACCGGCGGCGCATCGCCAAGCGCAATCTTGAGCTGTGCTTCCCGGAAAAATCCGCCGCCGAGCGCAAACGCCTGCTCAAGGAAAACTTCGCCTCCACCGGCATCGCTTTTTTTGAAATGGCCATGAGCTGGTGGTGGTCGCGCGAGCGTCTGGCCAAGCTGGCCCACGTTGAGGGCCTGGAGCATTTGCAGAAGGCCCGGCGCGAAGGCAAAGGCGTGATCCTGATGGCGGCGCATTTCACCACGCTGGAGATCGGCGCAGCGCTGCTCGGCCAGCAGCACACCATCGACGGCATGTACCGCGAACACAAGAATCCGTTGTTTGACTATGTTCAGCGTCAGGGCCGTGAGCGGCACAACCTCGATTCGCTGGCGGTGGAGCGTGACGACGTGCGCGGCATGCTCAAGTTGCTGCGCTCCGGCCGCGCAATCTGGTATGCACCGGATCAGGACTATGGCGCCAAACAGAGCATCTTCGTGCCGCTGTTCGGCATTCAGGCGGCGACCGTGACAGCGACGACGAAATTCGCCCGTCTGGGCAAGGCGCTGGTGGTGCCGTTCACTCAGGAACGTCTGGCCGACGGCAGCGGTTATCGCTTGGTCATTCATCCGCCGCTGGAAGATTTTCCCGGCGAAACCGAAGAAGCCGACTGCATCCGCATCAATCAGTGGGTCGAGAGCGCCTTGCGCGCCTGCCCCGAGCAGTACCTGTGGGCACATCGACGCTTCAAGAGCCGGCCACCGGGCGAGCCGAAGCTGTACGCCAAACGCGGTTGATGCATCCAACTTTTTAAGCACCATGGAGTGTTGCAATGAGCCCAGCTGAACCGGTCACAGGATTGATTCTTTCCGGCGGCGGGGCTCGGGCGGCGTATCAGGTGGGGGTGCTGGCGGCGATTGCCGAGTTGCTGCCATTGGGCGCGGACAATCCGTTTCCGGTGATCGTCGGCACTTCGGCCGGGGCGATCAACGCCGTCAGTCTCGCCAGTGGCGCTACCGATTTTCGTGCCGCCATCGAACGTCTCACCCTGTTCTGGCAGGGCTTTCGCAGCCATCGCGTGTTGCGCAGTGACTGGCCCGGGGTTATCCGTCAGGCCAGCCGCTTTGTCAGCCACAGCCTGCTTGGCCTTGGTCGGCAACTGCCGGTGGCACTGCTCAACAGTTCGCCGCTGCGCGAACTGCTCAATGAAAAACTGCACATGCCCGGCATCGCCGAATCGATCGCGCGCAAGCAATTGCATGCGGTGGCGGTGACCGCGTTCGGCTATGAATCCGGACAAGCGGTGACGTTCTATCAGGGTGGCGGCACGATTGATTCATGGCTGCGGCATCGGCGCATTGGCGTACCGACGCAACTGTCGGTGGATCACCTGCTGGCCAGTTCGGCGATTCCGTTGTTGTTCGCACCGGTGAAAATCGGTGATGAATACTTTGGTGACGGCGCGGTGCGGCAATCAGCGCCGATCAGCCCGGCATTGCACTTGGGCGCGAGCCGGGTGCTGGTGGTGGGCGTCAGCGGCAACCCGCGCGGGTTTGATCCGCAGCAGCCGCTGGAGCGTGCCTACACGGGGCAACAGCCGACGCTGGCGCAGATTGGCGGGCACATGCTCAACAGCACGTTCATTGACAGCCTCGAGAGCGATATCGAGTTGCTGCAGCGTCTCAACCAGTTCAGTCATCTGATGCCCGCCGGCACGCCGACTCGCGAGCTAGGGGTGGCGCCGGTGGAGGTGTTGGTGATTTCGCCGAGTCAGCCGATCGATGAGATCGCGGCGCGGCACCGTCAGGAATTGCCGGCGGCGTTGCGCTTGTTTCTGCGTGGGCCGGGGGCGACGAAGACCAGTGGGGCAGGGGTGCTGAGTTATCTGTTGTTCGAGGCGGGGGATTGCAGCGAGTTGATTGATCTGGGGCGACGCGATGCGCTGGCCAAGCGTGAAGAACTTTGCCGGTTTTTGGGTATTAGCGAGGCGGTGGCTCCCGCCTGAAATCTTCTTTGAGCCCATTCGCGAGCAAGCTCGCTCCCACAGGGTCCGGCGTCGTATGCGGCATTTGCATTCGACATAGAACCACTGTGGGAGCGAGCTTGCTCGCGAAGGCGTCCTTGCGGACGCCGCCGGATCAGAAGTGGAACTTCACCAGGAAGCTGGTCACGTTCTGATTGGTGGTGAACGCACGGGTGTCGTCGATCCCGTACTTGTCTTTCCAGTAGTCGTACTCAACACCGACGTACAGCTGCTTCTCGCCGAAATTCAGCGCCTTGCCCAAGTCGTATTTGACCTGTGGGTTGAAGTGCAGGTTGGCGTGGTATTCGCCACGGTTGTTGACGTCGTTGTCGACGACCCAGTCCATGTAGCCGTCGATCAGCACGTTCGAATCGCCGACCGGGATGGTGTAGGACCAGACCGGGGTGATCTGCCAGACGTTGTCACCCGGGCGCGAGCCTTCGGTGTGGCGCTGGTAGAAGTTCAACTGGAAGTAGTCGAAGCCCGGGATGGCTAGGTCGAAGCCTGGACCGATCAGGTAGGACTCGGTGTCACCCTCGCCGAACTCGTAAGTCATCGCCAGCAGGACGTCTTTGATCGGGCCGAACTCGATCTTCTGGTCGAGCACCTTGCCCAGCGAGATACGTGGCTGGAACTCGCCGTAGTAGGTGTTCGGGCCGTTGTTGAAGTCCTTGTCACCGTTGTAGAAGATCTTGTCGACGAACAGGAAGTTGTCCCCGTACTTCCAGGCATCGGCGTGCTCGAAGGTGACGGTCTGCTGAATCGCAGGGTTGACCTTGAAGTCTTTACCGTAGAGGTAGGTCAGGCTGTTGTTCTGCCACTGCAGCAGGCCATCGGCCATGGCCTGGCCGCCGGCCAACATCGATCCCGCGAGCATCAGGCTGGTGCACATACGTTTCATTCGGTTGCTCCCAAAGTAGGTGTTCCACGTTTATTTTTTTTAAGATCGGCGCTCTGGTGTGGCGCCTTTTTTCGTTACTGCAAAAAAGTCATCCGATCGGTCAGCTTCGTTGCTGTTAGCAAGAGCCGAGCCAAGGCTTTCGAAACGCAAAAAAACGCCCTCTCGGCTGCTGAAAAACAGTCGATTGCGCGCGTTTTCGGGATGCCTCGGTACTGGCCGGGGCCGGGATAAGTTGGCCCGTCGGTCAGGAATTAAATCCGGGCTTTTTTTTAGACCGAATTCAGATGGCCGCGGAGAATACTGACTCAACGGCCAGGTCTCAAGTGCCCCGCAACAGAGCACCGACGACAGGCATGGGGCACGGTTGCGGGCCATCTTAAAAATGCACCTTCACCAGCAGGCTGGCGGTGTTCTGGTTGGTGTCGAAGTTGTGGGTGTTTTCGACGCCGTATTTGTTTTTCCAATAACTGTATTCGGTGCCGACGTACAGCTGCTTGTGGCTCCAGCCCAACGCCTTGCCCAGGTCATATTTGATCTGCGGGTTGATGTGCAGGTTGGCGTGGTAGGTGCCGCGCGAGTTCTCATCGTTGTCGACCACCCAGTCGAGGTAGCCGTCGATCAGCACATCGGAATTGCCCAAAGGAAAGCTGTAGGACCAGCCGGGAGTGATCTGCCAGACGCCGTCGCCGGGGCGCGGGCCTTCGGTCTGACGGCGGAAGATGTTCAGGGTGACGTAGTTGAAACCGGGCACCTTGAGGTCGAAACCGGGGCCGATCAGATAGGCCTCGCTGTCGCCTTCGCCGTACTCGTAAGTCATCGCCAGCAGCACGTCCTTGATCGGGCCGAACTCGAGCTTCTGGTCGAAGATCTTGCCGAACGAGAAGCGCGGAGTGAATTCGCCATAGAAGGCGTGCGGGCCTTTGTTCGCGTCTTCTTTGCCGTTGTAGAAGATCTTGTCGACGAACAGGAAGTTGTCGCCGTACTTCCACTTGTCGGCGTGCTCGAAGGTCAGCGTCTGCTGGATCGACGGGTTGATCGCGAAATTCTTGCCGTACAGATAGCTGAGGCTGTTGGTTTGCCACAGCAGGAGATCGCCGGCCATGGCCTGACTCGCGGCCAGCAGGCCGCCACTCAACAGAACGTTGGTTTGCGTGCGAATCATCTGTTGCTCCCTCTTGTTTTTATTGTTTGAGGCGCAGAGCTTTTTTTGCCCTTGTAGGAGTGAGCCTGCTCGCGATAGCGGTATGACATTCAACACATCAGTTGACTGAAAAAATGCTATCGCGAGCAGGCTCACTCCTACAGGGGGTACATCGGTGTTGCTGTCAGTGCTGGTGCGCGTGGCAGTCATTGATCGCCGCGCGCTCTTTGCCACCGAGAATGTTGAACAGCAGGTTCAGCGTCAGCGCGCTGAGTGTTGCCATGGCAATGCCACTGTGGGTAATCGGGCTCATCCACAGCGGCAGGTGCGCGAAGAATTCCGGACGCACCACCGGGATCAGGCCCATGCCGATGCTCACCGCGACCAGCAACTGGTTGCGACGGTCACCGATGTCGGCTTCCTGGAGAATCTTGATGCCAGTCGCAGCGACCATGCCGAACATCGCAATCGCCGCCCCACCGAGTACCGCCGGTGGAATCGACGCCACGAGGAATGCCGCTTTCGGCAGCAGGCTCAGCACGATCAGCAAGCCACCGGCAACGATGGTCACCGAACGGCAGCGCACGCCGGTCATCTGCACCAGACCGATGTTCTGCGCGAAAGAGGAGTGGGTGAAAGTATTGAAGAAACCGGCGACAAACGAGGCGCCGGCATCACACAGCAAGCCGCGACGCAGCATGCGCGGGCAGACTTCCTGGCCGGTGATCTTGCCCAGCGCCAAAAACATCCCGGTCGACTCGACGAAGATGATCACTACCACCAGACACATCGACAGGATCGGTGCCAGTTCGAATTTCGGCATGCCGAAATGCAGCGGGGTGACGAACTGAACCCATGGCGCGTTGGCCATGCCGCTCAGGTCGACCATGCCGATCGCGCCGCACAGCACGTAGCCGAAGCACATGCCGATCAACACAGAAATATTGACCCAGAAACCGCGCATAAAGCGGTGGATCAACAGAATGGTGCCCAACACCAGGGCGGCGATGGCCAGATAAATCGGTGAGCCGAATTGCGCAGCGCCAGCACCGCCACCGGCCCAATTCACGGCCACGGGGAACAGCGACAAACCGATCGAGGTGATGACCGTGCCGGTCACCAGCGGCGGGAAGAAACGCACGACCTTGGACATGAACGGCGCGATGATCATGCCGAAGAAACCGGCGGCGATCGTCGCGCCGAAGATGCCTTGCAGGCCGATGCCGGGCATACCGGCCATGGCGACCATGCTGCCGACAGCAGCGAAACTGGCGCCCATCATCACCGGCATGCGAATGCCCATCGGGCCGATGCCCATGGACTGCACGATGGTGGCGACACCGGCGACCAGCAGGTCGGCGTTGATCAGGAAGGCAATTTCTTCACGACTCAGGCCAGCGGCCTGTCCAATGATCAGCGGCACCGCGATGGCGCCACCGTACATCAGCAGAACATGTTGCAAACCGACCAGGATCAGTTGCAAAAGGGGCAATCGCTGAATGGCGGGTGCGTCGGGGATGCGCGCTTTGGACAGCTCGGACATGCAACACCTCGGATCTTTTTATTCTTGTGATTAACAGCTGCCGGGTTGCTCACAGCTGTTTCTTTGCATCAGGTAAACCGCGTTAAGGCGATTCGCGAGCAGGCTCGCTCCCACAGGAAATGCGCGATCTCTGTGGGAGCGAGCCTGCTCGCGAAGCTTTGTTGCTTAGTTGGTCTGTGCTCCCTGGGCGATCCATGCACCGATCAGGTCACGTTCCTGCTGGGTCATCTGCGTGATGTTGCCCAGTGGCATGATCTGCGAGGTGATGGCTTGCGCCTGGATGCGCGCCGCGTTCTGGCGGATCTGCTCAGGGGTGTCGAACATCACACCCGCGGGCGCTGCGCTGAACAACGGGCTGGTCGGTTTGGCCGAGTGGCAAACCGCGCAGCGTTCTTGAATCACGCTGTGCACTTTGTCAAAGCCAGGACCTGCATTGGAGGCTTGCGCCGGTGCTGCAGCAGGCGCTTTTGCGGGTGCAGCAGGTGCCGCCGCTTCAGCCGGTTTCGTGCCACCGCCCAAAGCCGTTTCCGGCAGCGGTTGGTACTCGATTTTCGCTGGAGCTTTAGCCACTTCCGGCGCGGTCGGCATCGGTGCTGGACCGGTGACGTAGGCCAGGGTGATCATGCCCACCGCTGCCACCGGCAGGGTCCAGGCAAACTTGTGGCTGTCGTGACGGGTGTTGAAGTAGTGACGCACCAACACGGCCAACACCGCGATCCCGGCCAGGATCAACCAGTTGTACTGGCTGCCATAGGTGCTCGGGAAGTGGTTGCTGATCATGATGAACAGCACCGGCAGGGTGAAGTAGTTGTTGTGCCGTGAACGCAGCAAGCCTTTGGCCGGCAGCGCCGGATCCGGCGTGCGGTTCTCGGCAATCGCCGCGACCAGTGCACGTTGTGCCGGCATGATGATGCGGAACACGTTACCGACCATGATGGTGCCGATGATCGCGCCGACGTGCAGGTACGCACCACGACCGCTGAACACTTTGCTGAAGCCATACGCCGCGCCGATGATCAGCACGAACAGAATGAAACCGAGCAGAGCAGGGCGTTTGCCCAGGGCCGAGTCGCACAGGAAGGAGTAGATGAACCAGCCGAGGAACAGCGAACCGATACCGATGGCCACGCCTTCAGGGCCGCTCAGGGTGCTGCCCGGAGCCAGCAGGTAGAGCGTTGGATTGGAGTAGAACACCACGCACAGCAGCGCAATACCCGACATCCAGGTGAAGTAGGCTTCCCATTTGAACCAGTGCAGGTTCTCCGGCATCGACGGTGGGGCCAGTTTGTATTTTTCCAGGTGATAGATACCGCCACCGTGGATCGCCCACAGATCACCGGCCAGGCCGGTTTTCGGGTTGACGCGGTTGAGGTTGTTCTCCAGCCAGACGAAGTAGAACGACGCGCCGATCCAGGCCACGCCAGTAATCATGTGAACCCAGCGCACGCTCAGGTTCAGCCATTCCAACAGATGTGCTTCCACAGTCTTTACCTCTCGCCTGTCACTCTTGTTGTCGAGTGATCAGACCTTCTCTTATTGGTGGGGGGCGAGGATCAAACGCTCATCCTCTTTGAAAAAATGCTCATCGCAGTTATTGCCTGTGCCACTGCGATCAACCACCAGGAAGTCATCCCGCTTTTCGATCGTCAGCACCGGATGGTGCCAAACGCCGCGATGGTAATTAATGCCCTGCCTGCCGTTGGTGACGAAGGCGCGGACCAAGCCTGATACAGGTTCATCGCCAACGGGCGCGACCACGATCAGAAAGGGGTTGCCGAGCAGCGGAATGAAAGCCTGGCTGCCCAGCGGATGGCGTTCCAGCATGCAAACGGTCAGCGGCATGTCCTGCGCGTCGGCGCGGAAGATGCTGATGATCGCGTTGTCCTCAGGCTGAGCGGTTTCGACCGTCGCCAGTTTGTGGAAGCGCATGGTCGAACCGTTGTTGATCATGAAGTGATCGCTGCCGTCGGTTTCGATGACGTCACCGAAAGGGGCGAAGGCTTCTTTGCTCAGCGGTTCAATCGTTAGTGTGCGCATGCTGTTCTTCTTTTCGTTGAGTGATCGTTCCCACGCTCCGCGTGGGAATGCAGCCCGTGACGCTCCGCGTCACATCCAGAACGGACGCAGAGCGTCCAGTGATGCGTTCCCACGCAGAGCGTGGGAACGATCATTGCGGTGTTATTTAGCGACCTTGCCGAGAACGCGCAGGCGACTCACACCACCATCCGGGAACACGTTCAGGCGGATGTGGGTGATCGGGCCCAGTGCCTTGATCTGCTCGACGAAGGTGTGTTCGGCGTGCATTTCCAGCTTCTGGCTTGGCAGCAGTTCACGCCAGAACAGCGACTGGGTTTCGATCTGGCTGTCAGTACCGCCCTTGACGAACGCGCCCTGGATCGAGCAGGTGTCCGGGTAGTTGCCTTTGAAGTGCAGGGTGTCGACGACGATCTTCTCGATCTCGCCGGGGTGACCCAGCGCGACGATGACCCAGTCATTGCCCGGCGTGCGACGACGTGCAGTTTCCCAGCCGTCGCCCATGTTGATGCCACGGCCCGGGTTGAGGATGTTGCTCATGCGGCCGAAGTGTTCGTCGGAGCAGGCGAGGGCGCGGCCACCGTTCAGGGCTGCTGCCAGATCGACTTGCTCGTTGTCGCCAACCGCCGACCAGTCGCGATGCGGCACACCGTACACGCGCAGACGGGCAACACCGCCGTCCGGGTAGATGTTGAAGCGCAGGTGGCTGAACGCCTGGTCGTTGCTGATTTCGTGGTAGTGGTGGCTGTTGCCCTGCAGCTCGACGGCCGACAGCACTTCAGTCCACTGGGTGTTTTCATCAGGCTCGCCCGACGCCAGGAAGCACGCTTCCAGAGAGGCCGATGGCGGGAAGTTGCCGGTGAAGAATGAAGTGTCGATGTCCACGCCTTTGATCGAGCCCGGTACACCCAGACGGATCACGGCGCTGTCGAAGCCTTCGAAGCGCTTGCGGCGCGATTCCCAGCCGTCCATCCACTTGCCGTTGTCATCGAACACGCCCTCCTTCCATACGGCCGGGGTCGGTTGGAACAGACGATTGGCGTCTGCGAACCAGTCATCGGTGACCGAGATGATTTTGGTGCCCAGACGGGCATCGGCCAGGTTGACGAATTTTTCGAAAGGTACGGCGTAAGCTTTCATTCTTCTTGTCTGCCTTTAAATAAGTGGCTGGGGATGCTTGCAAGACCCTGGGTACTCTCCGCGTCTGATGCACTCGGGTCAGGCTTGCTAAAGAGTCAGTAAACGGAACAGGGCAATCTTGTTGATCTCCGCCAGCGCGCATTTGAACTCGGTGTCTTGCGAGTTGTGAATGCGCGTTTCGAACGCCGCGAGGATCTGATGCCGGTTGCTGCCTTTTACCGCCATGATGAAGGGAAACTTGAACTTGGCTTTGTAGGCGTCGTTCAGCTCGGTGAAGCGCTGGAACTCTTCGGCCGTGCATTGGTGAATACCGGCGCCAGCCTGTTCATTGGTGCTGGCTTCGGTCAGTTGGCCCTGGACGGCCGCTTTGCCGGCCAGGTCCGGGTGAGCGTTGATCAGTTCCAGCTGACTGGCGTGATCGGCGCTCAACAGGATGTCGCTCATGCGCTGGTGCAGGGTTTCGATCTCGTCGATCGAAGCGTCCGCGCCGAGGTCGTAGGCCTTCTCGGCCACCCATGGCGAATGTTCGTAGATGTCGGCGAAAGCTTTGACGAAGGCGTCGCGGCTCAGGCTCGACGGTTGCAGGGTTTGAAAGCGGCTCATTGGGCGGCCCCTTGGTACGGCTGGGTTTCATGCCAGTGACGCGCGATATCGACGCGGCGGCTGAACCACACCTGTTCATGACTTTTGGCGTATTCGATAAAGCGTTTGAGCGAAGCGATGCGACCCGGACGGCCGATCAGGCGGCAGTGCAGACCGATCGAGAGCATTTTCGGTGCTTCAGCGCCTTCGGCGTAGAGCACGTCGAACGCGTCTTTGAGGTATTCGAAGAAGTCGTCACCCTTGTTGAAACCCTGCACCTGGGTGAAGCGCATGTCGTTGGTGTCGAGGGTGTACGGGATCACCAGATGCGGCTTGCCGGTCGGGTTGTTCGGTTCCCAGTAGGGCAGGTCATCGTCGTAGGTGTCGCAGTCGTAGAGGAAACCACCTTCTTCCATCACCAGGCGACGAGTGTTCGGACCGGTGCGGCCGGTGTACCAGCCCAGTGGGCGCTCGCCGGTGATTTCGGTGAGGACGCGGATCGCTTCGAGCATGTGCTCGCGTTCCTGCGCTTCGTCCATGTACTGGTAGTCGATCCAGCGGTAGCCGTGGCTGCAGATTTCGTGACCGGCATCGACCATCGCACGGATCACATCCGGGTGGCGCTGAGCGGCCATGGCGACGGCGAAGATGGTCAGCGGAATGTCGAATTCCTTGAACAGTTTCAGGATCCGCCAGACGCCGGCACGGCTGCCATACTCGTAAAGCGATTCCATGCTCATGTTGCGCGCGCCTTGCAGCGGCTGAGCGGCAACCATCTCGGACAGGAAGGCTTCGGATTCTTTGTCGCCGTGCAGAATGTTGCGCTCGCCGCCTTCTTCGTAATTGAGTACGAACGACAGGGCGATGCGGGCATTGCCCGGCCAGTGTGGGTGAGGAGGGTTACTGCCGTAACCGATCAGGTCGCGTGGGTAGTCAGCGCTCACTGCAGTCTTCCTTCTTATTCGTTGACAGATGGGTGTGGCGGCCTGGCAGGCTGGCGTCACAGCGATGGGCTGATTGTATACAACTTTATTCGCAATTTGTAAGCCTGAATTTTCGCATTTTTCACCGACTGTCATCTTTTACTGTTAATGGCGTGAGCCTGCAAGAAACCTGCCTGACCAGTCAGCTAATGGATAAGAGGTTCAATGAATAGGCGTGTTGCTGGCAGAACGCGGGGAAACCCCCGAATGGCGGGGTTGGTGTGAAAAATGTCGTTTTTATTGTGTACAATTTTTTTGAAAAGTGTCTTAATCAGTCGCTCGCCGCAACTTTTCGTGCTCCGAATCGGTGCGGTCTCCTTTTCAACTGACTTCGGGAGGCGCGAAGTCTGACTGCTCCACGCAGGCAGGCGCGCAGAATCAATGGGACGTTTGACTACACACGTTTTGGACGCTGCACACGGTTGCCCGGGCAGTTCGATCAAGGTCGAGCTGTACCGCGTTGAAGGTTCGCAACTGGAATTGGTCGCCAGTGCCGTCACCAACAGCGATGGCCGGGTCGATGCACCGCTGCTGCAGGGCGATGATTATCGTACCGGGGTTTATCAGGTTCAGTTCCATGCGGGCGATTACTACCGCGCCCGTGGCGTGCAGTTGCCGGAACCGGCCTTTCTGGACGTGGTTGTGCTGCGCTTCGGCATCTCTGCCGAACAGGATCACTACCATGTGCCATTGCTGATTTCGCCGTACAGCTATTCCACGTACCGGGGCAGCTGACCCCCAAGCAGCTGCCCCCACCGGGAAGCGACTGCGCATATAGCTTCTTTGGTCTTTCGCCCGCCCACACTGCGGGCTTTTTTTATTTCTGCGGCTTGATGATCTGCAGGGTCATTTAGCTGTGTCGGGTGATGATAAGGTTGTCTTCGTGAGTGGGTAGACGCTCGTTGGTGCCCAACAGATAAATGATCTTGTTGCTGTGGAAATGCTCTCTGAGGTCGTCTTTGACGTGAGCGTCCATTTTATTGACGAGTGCCTTTTTTTTGAGCCATGTCATCGGATCAGGGAGCAGAACAGTATTGTTATGAACTCTGTCCATAAACATGATGAAAATAGCGTCAACACCCAATCGTTTGATCAATAGAGCATTCCCCAGATTGACGCCAAAATCATGGGTAATGGAGTAGCCGTGCCCGCGAAGAAGATCTTTGAAAAGCGATCGCGTGGATTGGCGCTGCCTCCGATATTGCGAACCGAAAAACAGTTTCGGATTGAAGTCGATTCTTTGCAGGCCTTCAGCGGACGGTAGCGGCATCTGCATGTTGCCATTGGCGTCAGTTGCAAGCGGCGAAAGGAGCATCAGCGGGTCGCTCAGGTCTTGACGAGTGAACCTGTGATCACCATCGGACGTAAAGCGATTACCCCACTTCTTGAACGTCTCGAACAAGGCATGGATCCCGGGCCCTGTTATTTCATCGGATTGATTGGCCCGGCTGAACATTTCCCGCGCGACTTTGTTTGCAGAGTGATCAGAAAGGTAGGTGAACTGATCGCTGACATGTTGAGTAAGGCTTTTTTCAAAGGGCAGACCCTCGACAATTTTCCATGCGCCACTGTCTTCTCCCGTCCATCTGTCCGCCAACTTCACCACGCCCCTGGGTTGTAACTCTGGCGTGGTCAGCAGCAACTGTTCGAAAGCATCGAAATGAGTGGCAGAAAACTGCGGAGGCTTGATAAAGGCCAGGGCGTCAACGGCATGGGTTGGCTGCTCAACAATGGAAAAGTGCTTGCCGCCGATTTCGATGGAGTGACCGGTTAACGGTTTTGTGGCGCTTCCCCATTGTTGCCAGAGCTCACTGATGCGTATGAGTTCGAACGGATCAAGGGAATGACTGTTGGCGGGCAGTCGACGCCGTTTAGCTGGACCTGGACCAGACTCGTCTGCTTGGGTGATGTCGCGAGAGGTACCTGGCTGCGGATCCTGTTGTGCATGGCTGTTGCTCTGCAGTTTGCGCCGCCATACCGATTGCCCGGGAGTCTGTTCAAGCGATATGTCGGGCACGTTCATCGTTGTCGCACTGGCCAGTTTGTATTCACCTTGTTCGTTTAGGCGAACCATGACAGTGCCATCGGCGAGGTCGACGTAGTTTTTTCCACGGGGGCCCTTTCGAATGCCGTCAACGGATTCATGTGCGGCGGGGAGAAGCGTTGCCAGGTTTGGATCGACGTGGAAAATCGCCAGCGGTTCTTCGGCGGTCAGTCGGGGCATGAACAGGCTTACCTGTGCTGACTCGCTTGCGTACCACTGTGCCTCGATGCGCCAACGTGATTGTCCCGGGATTTTTTTCAGAATCGGCGGTGTCACACCCGGCGCGGCGGGCCAGGGAATCTGGTAGTTCCCCTCGGCGTTGAGTTCCACGCGGTAATAACGGCCTTCCTCCAGATGAGCATAGGTCTGACCGCTTGGCGCAATGTACAACCCGTCGACGGCATCGTGTGGTTGCAGCAAGTGGGTTTGCAATCCTGGCAGCGCAATCTCTGCCAGCCTGGCATTGGCCTCGGTAATGACCGGATCGGAGATGTAGCTCACCACCACGCGTGGCTCGTCGACAACATCGGTTCTTGGCGGTAGTGAAGTTGAAGTGGCCGGCTGTGGATTCTGACCAGGCATCAGTGACTCTGGATTTGCGCTATTTCTGACGGCGCCCGCGCCAGTATCAGCGTCGACTCGGGTGGTCGTGGAAGTACTGGACGAAGCGGGGCGAACGGTGGTTTTTGTCGGTTTTATCATTGAAATGTCTCAGCGTGGGTCATGGTTACATTGCTCACTGTCTTGTTTGATCGCTGGTTGATTACTGATCTCTGATCACAAATAGCGTTGTCTGCCCTAGCACATCGGTTTGAGTCCCTCCGAGCAGGTAAATGACCTTGTGTTCTGCGCGGTACGTGGACAGTGACTTTTGCTCGGTGATGAGGGTTCGCAGTTGGCTGTCACTGAACTCAAAATTTTCCGCCTTCACGCGTTTGAGCCTGCCGTTGCTAAGCGGTGGCAGTCTCAGCACGAATACCTGGTCGATCTTCTTTCGATGAAACAGCAATGCGTCGTCGCCCAGCGGTTGAGCAGTGGCGTTCACTTGGTAACCGTCATCTTCCAGGAGCCTGCTGAACAGCCTGTGCAAGTCGGGCGTTGTCCGCGCCGCGGCGTACTCGTTCCAGTGTCGAGAGAACCGCCCGGGATCAAAATCCAGGCGCATCAAGCCTTCACCCAGCGAGGAAGGGATGGCGAGCGTGTCTGAAGGTTCGTCAGCCTTGCGTAGCATCAGCAGCGGATCACTCAGTTCTCGCGGTGGGGCGCGGCGAAGCTGCCTGTTTGCCCAGAAGCGAAACACTTGATTGAGCAGGGCCAGACCATGGCCGTTGATGATCTCGGAGCGGTTGGCCTGGTTGAACATGGCGCGGCCGAGCGCGCCGACCGATTGATCCGACAGGTACTTGAAGGTTGTTGAGATGTACTGAGTGATCGGCTTCTCGAATGGCACGATGTTGTCGAGAACCGTCCATTGATCATTGCGCTTGATCGCCCACCTTGGTTGCAAGGCCGGACTGTCGCGCAACATGTATTCGAAGGTGTCATACAAGGTCGGCGAAAACAAAGGGTGCAACAGATAGACGAGTCTCGGGTTCGGTCCGGGATGCTGTTGCATGATCCGAAAGTATTGCCCATCGATTTCGATGTGCTGGCCGAGTTGGGGAGGAACCTTTCGCCCCCAGTTTCGCCATAACCCGTAACTCAGATTGATCGCTTCGGGATTGGCGGAAAGCAGGCTTTCAGTCAGGGCCTGAGTCGGATCTGTGGCTTCTTCCTGAGGCGTTCGTTTGCTCGGGCCGGGCGCAGATTCGGGGCTGTCGGTCGAAGCTTTGCGCTTGTGTGAAGGTCCCGGTAATGGCGGGTCTGATTCCTCTTTAAGACGCCAGAGCCGTGTACCGACAATCTGTTCGAATACGATTGGCAAAGCCTTGCGTACGCCTGCAAAGGCCTGCTGATAGTGACCGTCAGCGTTTCTGCGCACCATGACCGTTCCGTCAGGTGTGTCGATATAGGTTTTGCGATGTTTGTCATACCGCAATCCGTCAGCGGTTTGCAGTGCTGGCGAAAGCAGGGCCGCAGCTTCTGGCGCAAGGTAGACAGGTTGCTCCGGCATTGGTCGCTCAGCAATCGCATGTCGCTGCTCGTGGTCCGGGTTATGCGCAAGCCAGCTTGGGCGTTCAAATGTCCATAGGGCCTGACGCTCCGTTTTCACCAGGAAGGGGCCAGGCAAGTGCGGGGCGAAACTGAACGGGATCTGGTAGCGGCCATCGCCACGGCTTTCGACCAACAGATGCCCTTCATTTTCAACATGGGCATACAACTTGCCATCGGGACTGGAGAACAGTCCGCTGTCGGCATCCAGGCGCTGCAGTAAATGCACTTGATCCGCTGGCCAGGTAATCGAGCGTAGAGCGGCCAGTGCTGACAGCGCAGTGCCAGGTATTGCGCTGACTTGCACCGAGGGCTGTTGCGGGGGTGTATCCGCCAAAGCGGTGGATGAGTCTGCGCCGGGCTGGTTTTCGCCCGGCAGTCTTCGAGAGCTGCTGGCAGAGTTTGCTGCAGGCGGTGGGGCTTCGGGCACGGGTGTCCCGGCCATACGTTTCGGTGGCTTGGCCATTATGTGTCTCGCTGTTGGAAGGTGGCGGCAGTCGATTTGCGGTTTTTAGCGAGTCAACCTTCCCTGACAATGAACAACGTCGAATGGTCAGCGGATAGCTGCTGAACGCCGCCGATCAGGTAGATGATTTCGGTGCGGCTCAGATCGCGCTCAAGACGTTGTTGCTGCTCTGCGCTGAGTCGCGACTGGAAGTCGGGATCGCGAAACTCCGAGCCCGGCGCCGTGGTACGCGGCACCTGGTTGGCGACAATGGGCGGCAGCTTCAGCACGAAGACAGCAGCAACGCCGGGGCGATGAAAGATCAACGCACCTTCTCTGAGCTGACGTGAGGTCGGATTGATGGTGTAGCCGTTGCGCTGCAGGACTGTCTTGAATAATTCGCGCATGGCGCCAGCCGTGGGGGCTGCGGCATAAGCGGCCCACTCCTGTGCGAAGTGTGTCGAATCAAGGTCCAGGCGCTGTAGCAGGCTGGAGTCGGCGGAAGGCAGGGTAAGCAATCCTCCCCGTGCCAGACCACCGGCCGGCGGAGGCAATACCGGCAGCATGACCAAAGGGTCTGACAGTGGGTGCAAGAGTGCCTGGTGACTTTCCCGATCCAGCCAATGGCGGAAGGTCAGTGCCATCACTGAAAGACCTTGTGCATTCACACCCTGAGGTAACGCGACACGATCGAACAACGCTCTGGCGAGGTTGCTGGCCGACTGCGCCGACAGATAGCTGAACGCGGTGGCAACGTATTGGGTGACAGACATTTCGAACGGTGGATGATTGTCCAGAACCCTCCATTGGCCATCGCGTTTGAGTGCCCATTTCGGCTGGCGCGAAGGTTCGTTGCGCAACATGTTTTCGAAAGCGTCAAAGCGCTCCGGAGCAAATCCAGGGTGTTGCAAGTACACAAGACCGGTATCGGGTTGAATACTTTGCGGGACGATCGAATAGTGCTTGCCGTCGATTTCTATCGATTCGCCGGACTCTGGCCTTGCAGCTTTTCCCCAGTTCTTCCATTGGCCCGCGGAAAGGTCCAGTGCGCTGGACTGTTGAGACAAAAGATTGCTGGCCAGCGTGCTTGCGTCTGCCAGGGCGCTGCGTTCGTCGGGTAACGGGGCATGCCTGCTGGGTCCTGCGATCACCTCTACTGTTGCGGGGGACGGCGTTTGCGGGCGTGGTTGCGGCGTCTCGACTTCACGCCAGAGCATTGTCCCGGGGATTTGTTCAACGCTTGCCCCCGTAGGGCTCGCTTCCCCGGCATGGGTCTGTCGCCAGCCGTCTGCGGTTTTGCTCACCATGACAAATCCGCCCGGCATTTCGACGTAGGCCTTCTTGCGCTTGTCGTATCGCAAACCTTCCTCGGTGCCTGCCTGTAACTTGAGCTGGTTTGCCGATTCGGGGTTGATAAAGACCGGGTGCGAGACGCTTTCATCCCTCGACGTGCCAGCTTGTGCAAAGGGTTCGGTATCGATCGAGTGCCGCCTCACCCACTCGGCCGTGCGCGATACGCTCGCTTGCGCCAGTGCTTCTCGGTTTTGCGCATGACTGATGATGACCGTGGAACGTTGGGAAGCAGTCGGCGGCAAAACTTGCGACAAAGATGAAGCCAGCGGATTTGCCGTTGTCGTGTCCGGGTCGAAATGCACCGTTTCAACGTGTGGACTGGGCACCGAATCCGGCGATGCCTGAGGCGGTTGCGGTGAAGCCTGACGCGGGATTTTCTTGGGGGGCTTTGCCATTGATTTGCTCCGATGAAGTGCTGATAAGTCAAAGGACCAGGAAATCGTGCCGCACACCGATCAGTCGTTGTGCGGCACCGAGGTTGTCTGGCCCATCGGCTTCAAAGGCGTGATGTTCGGCAAAAAAACGTCGTTGGGTGCGGTACATATGTATTGCACCGCTAGTCGAAGGCGACAAGCTGTTGCACGGTGTTTAAAGGCGCCAGCACCGGTCAATTGACGATGAGCGTCACAACGGGGCTTAACGCTCTCTGAGCATGAACACCGAATCCGGTTCGGACTGCACTTTGAGCACTCCACCGATCAACCAGACCACCTTGTTCCTGGCTTGCGCGCTCATCAACGCCAGAAACGCGTCCTTGCCGATACGGTCTGGCAGACCGGGCTCAACCAGCTCATTGCCCGAGGCATGAGTCAGGCCGACATGTTCGACCGAGCCCAGTTTCAAAAAAAACACTTGATCATGATTGTCGCGCTTGAACACCAGGGTAGGTTTGCGATGCTCGTGCGTCAGCGGATAAAGATCGTACCCAGCGCGAATCAGCAGGGCGCCGAGCAGTCGTCTGAGGTTCAGATCGGTCGGGTAGGTTTTGTAGTGCTTCCACTCGAGGGAAAAACGCTGCGGATCGAAGATGAGTCGTTGCAGATTGCCCTCTGTCTGAGCAGGCAAGGGGATGATTTTTTTGCCTTGTAGATCGATGGATGGCGCGATCGTGAGCATGTTCAGCGGGTCGGCGTAAACCGGCGTGGCAGGAAACGGTTTTTGCTTCCATTGATGCAGGACAGCTTGAATTTGTATCAGTCCGGTCCCTGTTATAACCGGTGAGTGGTCCGAGACTTCAAACAGTTTTCTCGCCACCGCGCGCGCGGTGAAATCGGAAAAATCCGGAAAGGCCTCGGCAACGGAACGGGTCAGGGGCTTTTCGAAAAACCGTTTGCCGGGGCGTATTTCTCCCGGGTCACTGCCGATGCGAAACGTGGCGACTGGCTGCAGTGAAGGGGCGGTCTGCAGCATGTTTTCGAATGCATCGAAGCGGCTTGGCGCAAAGTCCGGATGTTGCACAAAGAAGAGTTTGGGAGCAGGGTTGGAACCGACGGGCACGATGGGGTAGTGGAGCCAGCCGAGCTGGATAGAATCCTCTGCAGGCTTGTTCAATTGGCCCCACGACAGCCAGAAGAACGGTGTTGGCTCCGCTGTAGCCAGTGTTGCGTCGTTCGATTGCAGCAGTGTCGTGGACTCGTCAAGCCTTGGTCGCTTGCTCGGGCCGGGGGTGACGTCGTCGGGCTCGGCGGTGGGGCGCGTACGCTCCGTGACGGCGGGTTCGCCAAGTGTGTTGGCCGCTGTTTTTTGCCGCCAGAGCAGGCTGCCGGGAATGTGTTCGAAAAATACATCGGGTGAGAGGCTGGTCGTCGCGAAGGCTTGCTGGTACTCGCCGTTCTGGTTTCTGCGCACCATGACCGTGCCGTCGGCCGTATCGATAAAGGTTTGCTTGAGTTTGTTGTAACGTATTGCGCCGGTTGCCAGGTCTGCTTTGGTCAGCGTGCTCGCGTCACTGGACGAAAGGTAGACCGGTGTTCGCGGCACTGCAGGTGTACCGCGCGCGCTCTGCCGGGGCTGCCAGTCGGGGTGCTCGATCCGCCAACTCGCTTCGCCCCCGACCCTTGTCACCACCGGGCCGGGTATGCCGGGCGAGAAGGTCAGAGGGACGTAATAGTTGCCGTGCAGATCCTGCTCGACGATGAATCGGCCTTCGTTACCGATCTGCGCGTAGGTGAGTTGATCCGGCCCGATGAACAGTCCGGTGTTTTCTCCGATCGGCGTCAGTTCGTTCAGGCGAGTCTCGGGCCAGGCGGTGACACGCTGTGCGGCGCTGTAGGTCGTGCCACTGCTGCCGGGCATTTCGCTGACGATGATTGCAGGTTGGCGCGGAACGGGCTCGGTGGCAGTGCCAAGTGCGGAAGATGACGTTGTTGAGTCGACGCGTGAGGCGTCAGGCGTATTGCCGATAAAGCGGTAACCCGGATTCGATTGCTCGGCTCTGGTGGTCACGGTGGTATCGGCTGCGGCGGTCACAGACACTTTTTTGGGCGGTTTGGCCATTGGAAGTTACTCATGGGGAGAAGTTCGAGCGCATGGAAGCGTCTCGCCGTGTTTCAGGCGTACGGGTCTACATCCCGGCGTATCCGGGATGTAGAGGTGATGGAGAAGTTGGTTATTTCAACTTCGAAGTGCGCAAATCGTTCCTGATGTGTGCAGCGTCAGGCGGGGGGCACATTGATCAAGGGGCGGGGCGTAAAGATGTATTGGTCTTGATGGCTGCATCGGTTGATCACCCGCAATTGCGAATACTCAACGCGGGATTTATCGTTGCGCAGAATCCAGCCGTGCGCGGCAAAGCTGTAGCTCACCGGATCATGGGCATTGTCGATCATGGTGATATTCCTGACCTTCAACGTTTTGTCTGTCATTGAGGACAAGGCTTCCGGCAAGGTTTTGGCCGCGTCGGGTTCTTCGAAATAGCGTGCATCAAGGCCGTCCAGGTAAATCCGGTCGAAGGACAGGTCGACGGTATGTACGACACCTTTTTCGGTAATGACGCGCACCTGATCAATCAGGTCTTCGCTTTCGTAAACCGGCAAATGGATGATGCAGGTACCGATGTACAGTTGGTTGTTCTCCAGGGTGATCGCGACCTTGCCCAAGCCAGTGGCGTCGAGCTCCCAGGTTGAAGAATAGGGCAGTCGGACGAGGGCGTTGGCCAAAGCGCCCGGAGTAGAGATCTTGAATGTCATATCGGCGACAAGATGGATCAGGTAGGTCGCACCTGCACCTTCCAGACTTTCCATGGCGGTTTGCCCCGGCAAGGACGTGAGCATCGCGCATCCGTTTTTGCTGCCGAGTTCGTGCGCCTCATTTGTCGGCAGTTCATAAGGAAACTCGGCTGTTCGAGGCTTCAATGGCAAGTTGATACGGGTTGTCCATTGCTTGAACGAATAAGTGGGGTAGTTGCCGTCGGCAGGGGGCACATCCGTCTCTGGTGTCAGTCCGGCATTCATGGCAACACCATCGTTGAATACCAGAACGTATTTGTGATGGGTACGAATGGCCATGGTCCGCAGGATTTTTATAATGTTTTGCGGGTCGTTTCCTCCCCGTGCGCCGGCAAAGTATTTTAGCGTCAGTGTCTTCTCTGCGAAGTGGTAGGTGAGATCACACCCGGCGAACAGTTCCTGATTTTTTTCCCCTTGCCGTGCAATGAAATGAGCTTCGGCTTTTGTCAGTTCAGTGCTGGCGTAATCCAGATAAAGCGTGGTCACGGCGTTGGCACGTTCGACTGAATAGAATTGGATGTTTTGACCTGATCGCGGAAGGAAGTAACGTACATCCTGCTGATGCCTGATCCAGCAATCCGCCGCATAGAGAATGGTTGCCTTTGCCGGTTGGCCTTTTTTTACAGGAATGGGTCTGATGAGCAGGTCTTCATCGTTGGTTATTTTTTCGGGAAGAACTGGTTTGAATATATAACCGTCGAGGGTAAGAAACGTCAGTTGGCTGTTTTTGAGTTGCCGTGCCTCTGCGTTCTGTACATAAACGTCATGTAGAGTCAGCACGCTCTTGGGCCAATCATTAAAGTAAAAGCGGGAAGTGATGATCAAGTCGTTGTTCTTGATGATCCAGCTTTCAATCAGCTCCTCGCGCCATTTCAATACGATAATGCTAGCCTGGGCTCCGTCTTCATGAATGGATGTATGGCCTTCGTAGTGGGCGATGAAGTACTCATCGACACCGGCCTCCCCCGATGCAGTTGCACCCGGGTGCAGCAGGTGAATCTGATCGTCGCCTGCCCCCGCATTGATCCTGTCTTTGCCGCGCGAATTGATGAGGTTGTTGGCATCGTTGCCTGTTACGACACTCGAAGCACCGCTTAGGGTTTCAGTATTTTCGATTCCTTCCAGAAAACTGTGAAAGGCGTATTTTTCGCCGTTGTCGGCAGCAGGGTCAGCAGTGATTGTTTGCAGGGTCTGCGCCAACAGGTCGATGTCATATCCCGCTTTGTTCTTGCTGTGGCGGTGGTAATAGCCATCGAGTGCCAGCGTGTCGTTGCCAGCACCGCCCCGCAACGTCGAAAACTCCGACACAGGGACGCCATCGCGAAGAAGAGCGCCGGCATTTTCGAACACGAACCGGTCGTCTTTTTCACCGCCGCTCAGCTCTTTCTTCCCTGAGCGAAAATGAAAGGTGTTGGGCTTTTTCTCCACGCCCTTGATCGAGTCGCGACCCTCACCGATCAACCACAGAACACCCTTGTTTTGCGCAGTAGTTCCCAACACTGCACCAGGTGTGTCCTTGGTGACGCCATCGCGCGCATCAATGACGTCGTCAGTCCCTCTTGTTTGTGGGACATTCACGGTTTTCCAACTGTCTTGCTTGGTCCACCAATTACGCGTCCAGACCTGGGTGGGTTGAAGAAACACTTCAAACTCGCCATGGACGATGGCTTCGGTGCTGTCCTTCAGTGGCCCGTCCAACAATCGTCGGGCCGTTTCCCGCAACTGGGCCGAGTGCTGAAGTCGGGTTTTGGCCGCGTTGTAGCGATCCTGAATGTCCTGGTCGATGTCCATCATGCAGAACGAGAACCAGCCGGTACGCCAACGCTCATCGAGGGTCAGTTCGATGTAATCATCGATGTCATCGACGACGCGCACAGCACCATAGACTTGTGACCCGATGGCCAGGATGGCCCCGGCCGCGAGTCCCACGGGGCCGGCGAACGAGAACCCGGCCATGGCGGCTGCGCCGAGAATGACGGTCATGGCCGCACTGGTGACGCTCAAACCGGCGCTGATGTAGTGATCCATCGCTTCCTTGCCGGTTGTATTGTCGGCGGCTCTGAAGGATCTGATTGCGGTGAAAATGTCGAATGGCAAAGTCAGAGCGCCACCGATCAAACCGCCGGAGCGGCCCAGTCTCAGGGCGAATCGGGTTTTGGCAAAGTCCCTGAAGGCGGTTTGACCGGCGGTGAGCATTTCGGTCGCGATCTTGCTGACAGTGATGTCAACCGCGATGGAGCCCAGTTCCGATGCAATACCAACGCTGTTGATGACTACTTCAGCCCTGTTGTTGGCTTTGATCGCATCGACGACACCGCGCATTCCCATGAAAATGCCGAAGCCCTGGATGCCGACACTTGAGCCAAGCGTGGAGTAGCTTTTTGTCAATTCCACCCAGCGTCGGTTGTTTTTCGGCAGATGAGCATGAGTCAGATCGAGTTTTTGTGCGGAATTTAGAAGTTTCACCAACTTGTTGCGATAGTTGCCGGTGGCAGTATCGACTTCGAGGCTTTCTCTGATCATGCCGGGGGCCGTTATCGGACGCCGGCTAGCCATTTCGAAAAGGAGCGTCGGCAACAGATAGCTGTCGCTGTCGGTAGAGACTTTTATATGGTGCTCAATATTGATTGCGCTGAATTGCAATGCGTTGGTAAATGAGCGCCTGGGGGCTCGGAAGAACGTGTTCTTGCCATTTAACGGCTGATTATCAAAGGTCGCGCCCAGGGCATCCAGAGCAACCCGTGTTATCGATACATCGCCAAATTGCAACGGGCCAAATATCGAGTCGTTGATTCTCAACTGCTCGACTTTACGTTTGATCTGCGGATCCGGGGTGTTATCAAGGTTGTTTTTTATATCCAGCGTTGAAGCAGTTGTTTCGTTTTTTTCAAGGCGCATGTCAGTGATCACGACGGGATCAATGAGTACCGATGCTTCGCTGATAAGCGTGGCCATATGAACTTCCTTGTTCTGGCGGGATGTGGTTAAACCGAAGGGGATAGTACGGGGGGATTTTGCGGGATGTACATCAGCGGGTTGTTGCGGTGTATTGCACGTCAGGCCAGTGATGTCGGGTGGGGGAATTCAATGGCTGAAACAGTGCCCATTCGTTGACTTGAGTCGTTCAAATCAGGGAATGGGCAACTGAAGACTTGTCATTCAAAGTAACGCTTCTAATGTTTCAGTGGTTACTCAAAAGCGCTGCAGCGCCGGCACCACCGAACAGCCCGGCGCTGATCCGGTTGAACCAACTCTGGCCTTTACCGCTACGCAGATAGCGCGCAGCGCCATGGGCGCCAAGGCCATAAGCCAGTTTGCACAGCAGATCCAACAGGGTCCAAGTGGTGATCATCACCAGCAACTGGGGGAGGAAGGGTTGCTCGGCACTGAGGAATTGCGGCAGAAACGCAGCAAAAAACAGGATGTCTTTCGGATTGCTCGCGCCCAGTACAAACGCGCGTCCGAACAAGGCGCGAAAGCGTGGAACGGCTGCGGCTTGTGGTACGACTGCGCCAACCGATGGCTGGCGCGACTGCTGCCAGCTTTGCCAGGCGAGGTAGAACAGGTACAGCCCGCCGACTATTTTCAGGGCACTGAACAACTGTTCGGAAGCCAGCAACAAGGCACCCAGCCCCAATGCCGAAGCGCTGAGCAAACAGATCGACGCCGTAACACCACCAAGAAACGCAGGATAGGAGCGGCGCAATCCGTAATTCAGACTGTTGCTGATCATCAGCAACGACAGTGGTCCCGGAATGAGGATCACCACCAGTGCAGCGCCGCTGAACAGCAGCCAGGTTTCCAGAATCATCGTTTCGCTCCTTTCTATTGTTATCAAGATGCACAAAAGCCCCACCCGCCAGGGTGAGGCTGTTTGAAACCTGAACCGCGTAGCGCTTACAGGAAGATGAACTTGGCGATAAAGATCGCGCAGAGCACCCACAGGCTGACGGAGATTTCCTTGTACTTGCCGGTACCGGCCTTCAACGCCACGTAGGTGATGAAGCCCAGCGCGATGCCGTCAGCGACCGAGAAGGTCAGCGGCATCATGATTGCGGTAACAATCGCCGGGATCGCATCAGTGGCTTCGTCCCACTCGATGTGGGCCATGCCGCCCATCATCAGCATTGCCACGTAGATCAGTGCACCGGCGGTGGCGTAAGCGGGAATCATGCCGGCCAGCGGTGCGAAAAACATTGCCGCTATAAATAGCACACCTACGGTGACGGCGGTAAGACCAGTCCGACCACCAGCGGCCACGCCGGCAGCACTTTCTACATAGCTTGTGACTGGAGGCACACCGACCACGGCGCCAAACACGCTGGAGGCACTGTCGGCTTTCATGGCGCGGGAGAGGTTTTCGATACGGCCGTCAGCGTTGACCAGATTGGCGCGCTGGGCCACGCCCATCAGGGTGCCGGCGGTGTCAAACATGTGCACAAAGAGGAAGGCCAGGACCACACTGATCATGCTGACGTTGAACACGCCGGCGACGTTCATCGCCATAAAGGTTGGTGCCAGACTCGGCGGGGGCGACATGATTCCTTCGTAATGCACGATGCCCAGGCCCCAACCGGCCAGGGTCACGGTGATGATGCTGATGAGGATCGCGCCGAACACTTTGTGATAGCTGAGGATCGCGATCATCAGGAAGCAGATGGCGGCGAGCAGCGGGCCAGGCTCACGCAGGGAACCGAGTTTGATCAGGGTCGCCGGGCTATCGACGACGATGCCTGCGGTTTTCAGGCCGATCAGACCAAGGAATAACCCCACGCCGGCACCCATCGCAAAGCGCAGGCTGACCGGAATACTGTTGAGCAGCCACTCACGAATCCGCGAGAAGGTCAGGATCATGAACAGCACACCGGAGACAAACACCGCACCGAGCGCGGTTTCCCAGTTGTAGCCCATGGTGCCGACCACGGTGTAGGTGAAAAACGCGTTGAGGCCCATGCCCGGCGCCAGACCGACCGGCCAGTTGGCGTACAGACCCATCAACAGGCAGCCCAACGCCGCGGCGATACAGGTGGCGACGAAGGCTGCACCGTGGTCAATCCCGGCATCGGCCATGATGTTCGGGTTGACGAAGATGATGTAAGCCATGGTGATGAAGGTTGTCAGACCGGCAATCAGCTCGGTCTTCACCGTGGTGCCGTGCAAGCTGAGTTTAAACAGACGTTCCAGCAGACCACTGCGTAATGGTGGCGAGAGGTCCAGCGTCGATGCTTCGGATTTGCGGCTTTCCACAGCGAGTACTCCTCAAGAGTTTTATTGTTATTTCCAGGGCCGGACCCATGAGGGGTGGCAGCGGCCCTTTGAGGCATACGCGAATTTGTTGACCATGCGGTCAGGAACTCGCACGCTGTGGATTATGCTTTTGTGTACAAATAAAGCAAATATTGTTTTTGGTTTTGTTTACGAAAGTTCCGTCGATAGGGATATATCGCCTGTGCCGGCCCTTCAATCGAGAGCCGTCTGACTTTTGCCCAATGCCAGATTCACCGCCAACCAGCCATTCACCGCCGCCTCCCCAGCTTCGGCAAACACCCGCTCCAGCAGCTTCACCTGCTCACGCCGCAGGGCCTGCTCAAACTTCGCGCCTTCCGCCGTCAACTCCAGCAGCCGCTTACGCTTGTCAGCTTGCGACGCCACGCTGTCGACCAGGTGCATCTCCTGCAACTGCCGCAACGGCATGTTCAACGCCTGCTTGCTCACCCCGAGCAATCCCAGCAATTCCTTCACACTCAAATTCGGGTAACGCGCGATGAAAAATACAATGCGCTGATGCACTCGAGAGAGGCCGCGGCGTTCCAGCATTTCGTCAGCCTTGGCGGTGAACGCCTGATAGCCAAAGAAAAACGCTTCCATGGCCTGTTGTTGGCTTGCAGGGTTTTTAAGGTCAAGCATATTGACGTACTCACTCAAGCTGTCGTAGTTTCAGTCAACCAGTTTGACTCATTTTTCACACGCCTCGCTATCGGTGACTTCCATGGCTTTTTCCGAACGTGTCTCGCGCCTTAAAAGTTCTTTGATCCGTGAAATCCTCGCTGCCGCTCAGCGCCCTGAGGTGATGTCGTTCGCTGGCGGTTTGCCGGCCGAGGCCATGTTGCCCAAAGTCGAATGGGCTGAAATGCCGCTGTCGCTTGGTCAGTACGGCATGAGCGAAGGCGAGCCGGCGTTGCGCGAAGCGTTGGCGGCGGAGGCGAGGGCGCTTGGGCTGGAATGTCAGGCGAGTCAGGTATTGGTGGTCAGCGGTTCCCAGCAGACCCTCGATCTGGCAGCCAAGCTGTACATCGACAAGGGCACGGAAATTTTGCTGGAGGCACCGACTTATCTGGCCGCACTACAGATATTCCAGCTGTTCGGCGCCGATTGCCTGACCGTGCCGCAGGAGTCTGACGGCCCGAACCTGGCGCAGTTGCGCGAGCGTCTGAAGCAGCATCGACCGGCGTTCATCTACTTGATTCCCACATTCCAGAACCCTTCCGCCGTGCGCTACAGCGAAGAAAAGCGTGCAGCGGTAGCGGCTTTGCTCGACGAGTTTGGCGTCACGCTGATCGAAGATGAGCCTTACCGCGAACTGACTTTCGATGGCGGCAGCGCCAAGCCGATTGCCGGGCGCCTGCAGAAATCCAGCTGGATCTACACCGGCACCGTGTCGAAAACCTTGCTGCCGGGTTTGCGTGTCGGCTATCTGATCGCCAGTCCCGATCTGTTTCCGCACTTGCTCAAACTCAAGCAATCAGCGGATCTGCACACCAATCGCATCGGTCAATGGCAGGCGTTGCAGTGGATCGGTACTGAAAAGTATCAGCAGCATTTGAGTGCGTTGCGCGGCTTCTATCGACAGCGGCGGGATGCCTTTCAAGCGGTGCTGGAAACGCATTTTGCTGATCTGGCGGATTGGAACATGCCGCAGGGTGGGTTGTTTTTCTGGCTGACGCTGAAGCAGCCGCTGGATACGCGAACGTTGTTGAACGAGGCGTTGGCCAATGATGTGGCGTTTATGCCGGGCGAGCCGTTCTTTCCGGATCCGGATAAGCATCACGGGCATTTGCGCTTGAATTTCAGCCACATTGATCCGGCGCGGCTGGATGAAGGGTTGAAGCGATTGGCGGCGGTGGTGCGTCAGGCGCAGATCGATAAAGCGGCGTGAAAACAAATAAACCGGCTCAAGGGCCTGGCTCAAGGGTCGGTTTATTTTTGTCTGGAATTTGCTGTGTCTGTGCGGGCCTCTTCGCGAGCAGGCTCGCTCCCACAGTGGAAATGCATTCCAAAGGGTGGGCGCGAGCCTGCTCGCGAAGGCGTCAATCAGCCCACCACATAATCATCAGACCGCAGCGAAGCGCTTGTCCAGATAATCAATAATCACCTTGGACTCATACATCCAGGTGGTCTGGCCATTCTCTTCAATGCGCAGGCAAGGCACCTTGATACGGCCACCCTGTTCCAGCAGGGCCTGACGATCCTGCTCATTATTCTTCGCATCTTTCAGTGCTACCGGCACATTCAGACGACGCAGAGTACGGCGGGTTTTCACACAGAACGGGCAGGCGTGGAACTGATACAGCGTCAGATCCTTCGCGGCTGCATCGACCTGAGTCTGAGCAGCGGCGGGGCGTTTTTTCTTGCCCGGACGGGTGATGAAGTCGATGAAGATAACCAGTTGGCCGAGGCCGACACGAAGCGCTTTGACGAACACGTTGAAAGCCTCACGGTGCAGATTGAGAAAGGCGCGCAGCTTACCCGATTTTTCCCGGGCGAAAAAAAACCGGCGATGAATGCCGGTTTTTTTCGTGCTGCGAATTACTTGATCAGGCTGAGAAACTCGCTGCGAGTCGCGGCGTTTTCACGGAACTCACCGAGCATCACCGAGGTGATCATCGACGAATTCTGCTTTTCGACACCGCGCATCATCATGCACATGTGCTTGGCCTCGATCACCACGGCAACGCCCAGCGCGCCGGTGACTTGCTGGACGGCGTCGGCGATCTGACGGCTGAGGTTTTCCTGAATCTGCAGACGGCGGGCGTACATGTCGACGATCCGCGCGACCTTCGACAGGCCCAACACTTTGCCGCTCGGGATGTACGCAACGTGCGCCTTGCCGATGAACGGCAGCAGGTGGTGTTCACACAACGAGTACAACTCGATGTCCTTGACCAACACCATTTCGCTGTTGTCGGAGCTGAACAGGGCACCGTTGGTAACCTCTTCGAGCGTCTGTTCATAACCGCGGCAGAGGTACTGCATGGCTTTGGCGGCACGCTTTGGCGTGTCGAGCAGGCCCTCGCGGGACACGTCCTCGCCCAATTGGCCGAGAATCGCGGTGTAGTTCTGTTCCAGTGTCACAGGGGCTGATTCCATAAGGGTTTCAGAGGGGTACTGTTTCTGTCTGTACCAATTTTGTACCAATCAAGCTGTTTTCGAGCTTACCGAGTTCACCCCAGTCAGTGCTGGAATTGAGCCATCGGGCGTAAGTCGATAGCAACATCTGAACGCTATGACCGAGCTGAGTGGCAATAAACGCAGGGTTCATACCCGCCATGAGGCACATGGTAGCGTATGTGTGTCGGCAGTTGTATTGCCGGCGGGCGCGAATCCCCAATTCGATCAGCGCAGCCTGAAACGGTCACCGACACCCAGAGCGCCAGACCCGATCTCTCGCTTCAGCGATTTTATCGAGTAAAATCGCGGACCGCAGGTCATCTTTACCGTGTAAAGAGCCCGCAGAACGGCTGCGTGTCGAGGCTGAGCCTTGGCATGTGGAAGGCAACAAATGTTGAGTGAAAGGTTCATTAAAACGACGGCCCGAAAGGGCCTTTTGCATGACCGGGATGCGATTTTCGCGCCCGTTAGCCAAAGGAAAATCATGGAAAGTACAATCAATGATATGGCGTTTACCGAGCGTCGCCGCGTGCCTGTGAGAGCTCTATTAGGTGGAGTTCTATTCTTGGTTATGGCCATCCAGGGGTTCCGTATGGAGTCCAATGGAATCGCTGCGCTGCTGCTGGTGTGTTCGTTATGGTATTTGGGCATGGCGTGGCTGAATCGCAACGCGGGCTCGCAAACCTTGATGATCCTCAAGGACAAAGGCATCTGGTTTTTCAATGCTGATGGGTTAGTCCCCTACACATCGATTGAAGCCACAGAGGTCGAATCGTACAGCGGAATAGCTCAGATGCAGCTCAATACTGTACTTCATATCATTGCCGAAAAGGCTGACACCCTGCCGAACTTTAACGACAGCCGGTGGAAGATCTTTTTCAAGATGCCAAGTGCGCGTAAGGGCAAAGGCTTTCGTAAGCATCTCGTCGTGTTCAACTATGGGGGGCTGCGCGACGAGGACGGCAAAAACGTCGACTATGAGAACCTTGAAGAAGAACTTACGTACCGCATCGAAAAGGCTCACCAAGAGGAACATGAGCAGAGCAACTCAGTTTATGTGCCCTCATCGTCAGCAAACGATGCGCTATCGCCTGTCACTCATTGAATCCCGCCTATCGCGGCGGCCGCTAGCAGTGGGTGCATAGCCGACTGCCGAAAGCTGCCGTTCAGCACCGCCATTCGAACAGCTTCAGCAAAGTGAAAGCCCCGCATCGTGACTAACGATGCGGGGCTTCAGAGGGGGCGGATTATTCGTCGCGACCTTCCATCATCGTGCGTTTAAGCATTACGTAAACCGCGCCGGCACCGCCGTGTCTGGCCTGGCACGAGCAGAAACCGAGCACCTGCGCATGTTGGCGCAGCCAGGTGTTGACGTGGCTTTTGATCATTGGCCGCTTGCCGTCCAGACGCACAGCCTTGCCGTGGGTGACGCGCACGCAGCGGATTTCGAATTTGGTCGCTTCGGCAAGAAACGCCCAAAGTGTTTCCCGGGCTTTCTCGACGCTCATGCCATGCAGGTCGAGGCTGCCTTCGAACGGGATCTGGCCGACCTTGAGCTTGCGCATCTGACTTTCCTGCACGCCGTCACGCGCCCACATCAACTCGTCTTCCGGGCCGACGTCGATCACGAACTGATCGGACAGGCCATCAACGGTCGCGGTGTCGGTGCGCACGGTGGCGGACTGGCGCAGCTTGGCGATCTGCGCGCGGTCAGCCTTGGGTTTGCCGGTGTCGGCGCGGTCGTGTTTGATCGGCTTGACGCCGCGCAACTCGTTTTTGAACAGAGAAAAATCGTCGTCTTGCATGTCAGCCTCCGCGAAGGGCGGCCAGTTTACCCAAGTCGAAACAAAACGGCCCGGCAAAAAGCCAGGCCGGTGAGTCAGTCGTGTTTTTTCATCAGGTGCGGGGACATGTTCAGTTCCCGCGATTGCCGTGCGCGACGGCGGCAGCGACGCCACAAGGCGACGCCGAAATACAGAAACAGCAAACCGACCGCCAGAATGATCGCCGAGCCCATCGGCGTGGCATTCAAGTCACCGAGCGCCGGCGGGCGCCCGAGCAGGCTGGCCGCTCCAGCCATCGCCAGCAGTACACCGAACGTCGCCAGAATGGCCGCGATCGCTGCGCCGAATCGAAAACGCCAGTTGCTTTGGCCTTTGGGCCGCAAGCGGCGTGCGTCAAATCCATCGGATAACTTCATTCCGACCTTCCTCAATGGGTATCGGCCCTTCGACCGGGAGTTGACCGGGTTGTTCCTGAGGCTATGGCATTTGCGGCAAATGAGAGGATTTTGCAGATGAGCGGCGCGCTGAGCCGCCCATCGGAGCGGATCAGATCAGGTCTTGCGTCAACGCGAGAGTGGCGAAGTTGTCCGCCATGATCGCCATTTCGGCCTCCTGCACCACGGCGGCGCTGAGCACGCGGCCCTTGAACGGCAAATCGCGGGTGGCGCAGGCGTCTTCCACCAGGGTGCAGCGGAAACCCAGGTTCTTCGCCGCGCGCACGGTGGTGCTGACGCTGGAGTGGCTCATGAAACCGCAGACGATCAAGTCGAGCGAGCCAAGGTTTTGCAGACGATCGAGCAACTCGGTGCCATGGAACGCGCTCGGCAGCAGTTTGCCGATAATGGTTTCATCGCCCTGCGGCTCGAGGCCAGGGATGAATTCGCCGCGCTCGCCCTGCGGGTCGAACAGGCCACCGACGGTGCCGAGGTGACGCACGTGCACGATCGGCCGACCGGCTGCACGGGCTGCGGCAACCACTTGTTTGATGTTCGCGACGGCCGCGTCCATGCCGCTCAGGGCCAGCGGGCCACTGAGATACTCTTTCTGGGCATCGATGATGACCACGGTGGCATGGCTCAGAGTGGCCGCTGCGTAACCGCGACCGCTGAGTTGAAACATCGTTTTTGGAACGGACATTCTGGGGCTCCTTGGGGTGGGGCTTTTGCGACATTGTCCTCTGGCTGAGCGGTTCTGTGAATCGCTACCATCGTAGGCACCGTCGTTATTGGCCTGCAGCCTTGTCAAGTTACACGTTCTGTTCAATAGCTGATGCAAAAAACAGAAAACTCCTACTGTCGTCGCGATGTTTTTCCCGCGTCGTCGTCAGGCGTTTTGGCTGCTAGAATCGCCAGTCGTTTTTTCTGGAGTTCTGCGCCGTGATCACTTCCCGCCTTCGTACCCTGCGTGACCATATCCGTTGGGCCGTCAGCCGCTTCCATGGGGAGGATCTGTTTTTCGGCCATGGCACCGACAATGCCTGGGACGAAGCCCGGCAACTCGTGCTTGGCGCTTTGCACTTGCCGTGGGAAATCGCCGACAGCTACCTCGATTGCGCGCTGGAAGACGACGAACTGGTCAACCTGCAACGCCTGCTCAAGCGCCGTATCGAAGAGCGCATTCCCACCGCTTACCTGTTGGGCGAAGCGTGGTTCTGCGGCATGTCGTTCATCGTCGACGAGCGCGTGTTGATCCCGCGCTCGCCAATCGGCGAGCTGATCGAAAACCGCTTTGCCCCATGGATTGGCACCGAACCCGCGCGGATTCTCGACCTCTGCACCGGCTCCGGTTGCATCGGTATTGCCTGCGCCTACGAGTTCCAGAACGCTGAAGTGGTACTGGCCGATCTGTCCTTTGAAGCGTTGGAAGTGGCCAACCAGAACATCGAGCGACATGGCGTCGATGAGCGCGTCTACACCGTACAGGGCGATGGTTTCGATGGGCTGCCGGGTCAGCGTTTCGACCTGATCGTGTCGAACCCGCCTTACGTGGATGCGGAAGATTTCGCTGATATGCCGGACGAATATCAACATGAACCGGAACTGGGTCTGGCCTGTGGCGATGATGGGCTGAATCTGGTTCGACGCATGCTCGCCGAAGCGGCGGATCACCTGACCTATAAAGGTTTGCTGATTGTCGAAGTGGGCAACAGCCAGGTGCACGTTGACGCGTTGTACCCGGAAGTCGATTTTGCCTGGCTGGAATTCGAGCGTGGCGGGCATGGCGTGTTCATGCTGACGGCGGAGCAGTGCCGCGATCATCAGGCCTTGTTCGCTTCCCGCGTCTAATCGGGCTGCATTCCGACGCGGAGCGTGGGAACGATCAAAAGCTTCGCGAGCAAGCTCGCTCCCACAGGTTCGGTGTACGACACAAATCCTGTGGGAGCGAGCTTGCTCGCGAATGGCCGCGACGCGGTTTCAAGCGATCAGCGGTGCGTGGCAATCCAGATCAACAACCCCGCCTGAAACACCGCAAACGCCACTAGACAGGTAATGGTGAAACGCAGCCCAGCGTCTTCACGCTTGAACTTGCTGACCTTGTCTTCCTGTTTCTTCAGCTTCACTTCCTGCTCGGCCAGATTCTGTTCGGCCTGCTGAAGCATCTGCGCCGCTTCAAGAATCTCGACGATCTGCAGTTTCTCGCTGTTCCAGTCACCGAGCAGATCGCCAACCAGCACATCCTTGATGCTGCCCTTCAAATGCTGGGCGTCGGCATAGACCACATCAAAACCATGCACACGCAGGAAGTGATCGCGACGCAGACGCGTGTCTTCGTTCAGCGCATCCTTGTTGTTCAAGTCCATGCCGTCGACGGTGTAAGTGGGCCAGCGCTTTTTCGCCCAGTTGATGCCTTGCGCGGCCATGTAACGGCCGATGCCACGGTTCAACGGTTCGATCTGCAAGCCGCTGTCGGGGCCGAAGTGCACACGCTTGGTGGTGTGATCCACCCACACGTCCAGCTGATTCTGCTCTTTGCGCACTCGCTGGCCGGGCAGTTTGATCGCCATGCGCATCAGGCTTTTTTCTTTGCCGTTGCGCTCGGCATAGCCGAATTCGACGAAGCGCAAGGGGCGCCCGCCGGTGTTGCGGTCGGTCTGTAGCGGGGCCAGGCGGAGCATCTTGTGGTGCTCGACGTGGACATCCGCCCACGGCAGCTCGACCGCTGGCGGTGCGTCTTTTTCAGCGGTGGTGTCGGGTGAAGTCTGGGTATCAGTCATAACGGCGAGATCCTGTCCAAGCCCTGCTTGCCGCCAGCCGTTGCGCTGGCGACAAAGGCTTATCGGCCGTTTTTGTCAGGACTGGAGGGCAAACGCCGTTTAACGGGTGCGAAGTCCGTCAATAAACTCGATGATTTTGGCGCCGAGTTCGGCGGCCAGCGGCAAATTAGGGTCCTTGTACGAGGCCAATTGCCGCTTCATATCGTTGTGCACGATGCGCATGACATGGTTCATGCCATCGATCACCGCCAGTTCGGCGTCCGGTTTGGCGGCTTTCAGCGCCTGCGCATCGCCAACGCCGACTTGCATGTCGTTACTGCCCTGAACAATCAGCGCCGGCATCTTCAGTTGCGCGAAGGCTTTTGCCGGATCCTGGCGGAACAGTGAAATCAGGTACGGCTGCACGCTCGGACGGAAAATGACCTGCAACGGTTGCGGCACATTGTCATCAGTGTGGCCGGCCTTGAGGCTGTCGAGCAGTTCATTACTGCGCAGCATCAGTGGCGGCGGCAGGCTGCGGGCCAATTGTTCGCGGATCACCTGATCGACCGGTCGGGCGCTACCGGACAAGGAAATCACCGCCGCCGCATCGACTTTTGGCGCGGCAAGGCTGGCGATCAACGCACCTTCGCTGTGGCCGAGCAGAATCAGCGTGCCGAAACGCGGGTCGGCCTTGAGTTTCTGCCCCCACGCCACGGCGTCTGCCGCGTAGGCTTCCACCGACAAATTGCGCTCATCCGGCGTCGCCGCCAGGCTCGCGGCCACCCCGCGTTTGTCGTAACGCACGCTGGCAATGTTGTGTTTGGCCAGCACCCAGGCCAGGCGCTTGAGGCTATCGTTGCGCCCGCCGTCGGGGTTGTTTCCGTCACGATCCGTAGGACCCGAGCCAGAAATAATCAGGACAACCGGCACCGGGTTGTCAGATTTTGGCAGCAGCAGCGAACCGAAAAGTTCGCCGGTGCCGGTATCCAATGTCACCGGACGTTGTAGGACCGTCGCTTGGGCAAAGCCCGTAAACAGGGTAAGACTCAAGATCAAAACTCGCAGCATCATCACGCCATCATTCGCCAAGGTGCCGGTTGGACTCGCCAGCACCACTAAGGTTCGAGGATGAACTACTCGGTTAGCCTGCGTATACTGGCGCGCATCACGAATTTGGGTTTGATTTCACGGAGCGTCCTGCATGTCCGGCAATACCTACGGCAAGTTGTTCACTGTCACCACCGCTGGCGAAAGCCATGGTCCGGCGTTGGTCGCCATTGTCGACGGCTGCCCGCCGGGCCTGGAGATCTCCCTCGAAGACCTGCAGCGCGACCTCGATCGCCGCAAGCCGGGCACCAGCCGTCACACCACCCAGCGTCAGGAAGCCGACGAAGTCGAAATCCTTTCCGGCGTGTTCGAAGGGCGCACCACCGGTTGCTCGATCGGCCTGCTGATCCGCAACACCGACCAGAAGTCCAAGGACTACTCGGCGATCAAGGATCTGTTCCGCCCGGCCCACGCCGACTACACCTATCACCACAAATACGGCGAGCGCGATTACCGTGGTGGTGGCCGCAGCTCGGCGCGCGAAACCGCGATGCGCGTTGCCGCTGGTGCAATTGCCAAGAAATATCTGGCCACTCAAGGCATCGTCATTCGTGGCTACATGAGCCAGCTCGGTCCGATCGAAATCCCGTTCAAGACCTGGGATTCGGTGGAAGAGAACGCCTTCTTCAGCCCGGATCCGGACAAGGTTCCAGAACTGGAAGCCTACATGGACCGGTTGCGTCGCGATCAGGACTCGGTCGGGGCGAAGATTACCGTGGTCGCCGAAGGCGTGATGCCGGGTCTGGGCGAGCCGATTTTCGACCGTCTCGACGCTGAACTGGCCCACGCGCTGATGAGCATCAACGCGGTGAAGGGCGTGGAAATCGGCGCCGGTTTCGCCTCGGTTGCCCAACGCGGCACCGAGCACCGTGATGAAATGACCCCGGAGGGTTTCCTCAGCAACAACGCGGGCGGCATCCTCGGCGGTATTTCCTCCGGTCAGCCGATCGTTGCCCATCTGGCGTTGAAGCCGACTTCCAGCATCACCACCCCGGGTCGTTCGATCGACATCCACGGTAACCCGGTCGATGTGATCACCAAGGGCCGTCATGATCCGTGCGTCGGCATCCGCGCCACGCCGATTGCCGAAGCGATGATGGCCATTGTGCTGATGGATCACCTGCTGCGTCACCGTGGGCAGAACGCCGATGTGCGTGTGAGCACGCCGGTGCTGGGTCAGCTTTGATGGCGGGCCTTAAAGCCGTCGCGGCATAACCGGCGTGGCGGCGCTTCCTTACTGGCGGCTGTCCAGTTTCTACCTCTTCTATTTCGCCTTGCTCGGGTCGACAGCGCCGTTTCTGGCGCTGTACTTCGATCACCTCGGCTTCAGTCCGGCGCGGATCGGTGAACTGGTCGCCATCCCGATGCTGATGCGCTGCGTGGCGCCGAACATCTGGGGCTGGCTTGGCGATTACACCGGCAAGCGCCTGGCCATCGTGCGCTTTGGCGCGGTGTGTACGCTGCTGACGTTTTCCCTGATTTTCGTCAGCAAGACCTACGCCTGGCTGGCGATGGTCATGGCGTTGCACGCGTTCTTCTGGCACGCGGTACTGCCGCAGTTCGAAGTCATCACCTTGGCGCATTTGCAGGGGCAGACCTCGCGGTACAGCCAGATTCGCCTCTGGGGCTCGATCGGTTTCATCATCACCGTGGTTGTGTTGGGCCGGCTGTTCGAATGGCTGAGCCTCGACATTTACCCGGCGGCGCTGGTGCTGATCATGACCGGCATCGTCCTCAGCAGTTTGTGGGTGCCAAACGCGCAACCGCCGCAGGGCAATCGGCCGAACGGCGAGGGTTTTCTCAAGCAACTGCGCAATCCCGGCGTGCTGGCGTTTTACGGCTGCGTGGCGCTAATGCAAATGAGCCATGGCCCGTATTACACCTTTCTCACCCTGCACCTTGAACGACTCGGCTACACACGCGGCACCATCGGCATGCTCTGGGCCGTGGGTGTGGTCGCCGAGGTGCTGATGTTCATGGCGATGAGCCGGATTCTTGCGCGGTTTTCCCTGCGCCGGGTGCTGATGGCGAGTTTTCTGCTGGCGGCGCTGCGTTGGTTGCTGCTAGGTTCGTTCGCCGAGTTTCTGTCGGTGCTGTTGTTCGCGCAGATTCTGCATGCGGCGACCTTCGGCAGTTTTCACGCCGCTGCCATCGCTTTCGTGCAACGTAGCTTCGGCGCGCGCCAGCAAGGGCAGGGCCAAGCGTTGTACGCCGCACTGGCCGGCACCGGCGGTGCCTTGGGCGCGTTGTATTCCGGTTACAGCTGGAATGCCCTCGGCGCGACATTGACCTTTAGTATTGCCAGTCTCGCGGCGCTCGCTGCTGCCGTTATCATTGCCACACGTATGCAAGAGGACAGGCCATGAGCCTTACGCGTGAACAGCTTGCCCAGCAAATCGTCGACGCCGGGCGTTTTCTTTATGGTCGCGGCTGGTCGCCAGCCACCAGCAGCAATTACTCGACACGCCTGTCGCCGAGCGAAGCGCTGCTGACCGTGTCCGGCAAGCACAAGGGCCAGTTGGGTCTGGACGATGTGCTCGCCACCGACCTGTCGGGCAACAGCCTGGAACCGGGTAAAAAACCGTCCGCCGAAACCCTGCTGCACACTCAGCTTTATAGCTGGCGGCCGGAGATCGGCGCAGTGCTGCACACCCATTCGGTCAACGCCACGGTGCTGTCGCGCCTGACCCCGGAAGACTTTATCGAGTTCGAAGACTACGAACTGCAAAAAGCCTTCAGCGGCATCTCGACCCATGAATCGCGTGTGCGCGTGCCGATTTTCGACAACGATCAGGACATTGCGCGCCTCGCCGCCAAGGTGCAGCCTTGGCTCGACGCCCATCCCGATTGCGTCGGTTATCTGATTCGCGGCCACGGCCTCTACACCTGGGGCGCACAGATGAGCGACGCGCTGCGGCAGATCGAGGCCTTTGAATTTTTGTTTGAATGCGAGTTGAAAACCCGCAGCGTTATGAACCGCCAAGGCTGACTTCACCGGAAGTAGCCCATTTGCCTGATGAAATGCTGTGCCCGACCGGTCTGCAAGAACCGGACGGCAAGGCCGATACCGAGGAATTGCCCCAATGAGCAGCCTGTCCGTCTATCACGTCTCCAGCCCCGACATTCCCAACAAAGTGCTGACCCACTTTGAAGACATCGCCTCGACCCTGGCCGAGCAGGGCGTGCGCTTCGACCGCTGGCAAGCCGCCGCGAAGATTCAGCCCGGCGCCACCCAGGAAGAAGTGATCAGCGCGTACAAAGAACAGATCGACAAACTGATGACCGAGCGCGGTTACATCACTGTCGACGTCATCAGCCTGAACAGCGATCATCCGCAAAAAGCCGAATTGCGCGCCAAGTTCCTCGAAGAGCATCGCCATGGCGAAGACGAAGTCAGATTTTTCGTCGCTGGTCGTGGGTTGTTTACCCTGCACATCGATGATTACGTCTACGCCGTACTCTGCGAGAAGAACGATTTGATTTCGGTGCCGGCCGGCACCAGGCACTGGTTCGACATGGGCGAGCATCCGCACTTCGTGGCGATCCGCCTGTTCAACAACCCGGAAGGCTGGGTTGCCAACTTCACCGGCGAAGACATCGCCGGCCGCTTCCCGCGCCTGGAGGACTGATTCGATGTCGATCAAAGCCATAGTCACAGACATCGAAGGCACCACCAGCGCGGTGAGTTTCGTGTTTGATGTGCTATTTCCGTACGCGGCTAAACACCTGCCGGATTTCGTCCGCCAGAACGCTGAACGTGCCGATGTGGCCGAGCAACTCGACGCCGTGCGCCGTGACAGCAATGCACCACAGGCCGATGTTGAACGGGTTGTTGAAATTCTGCTGAGCTGGATCGAAGAAGACCGCAAAGCCACGCCGCTCAAGGCTTTGCAAGGCATGGTCTGGGCCCAGGGCTATCACGCCGGGCAGTTGAAAGGGCATGTCTACCCGGACGCTGTTGAAGCGCTGCAACGCTGGCATGCGGCGGGTTATCAACTGTTTGTGTACTCGTCTGGGTCGATTCAGGCGCAGAAGCTGATTTTCGGCTGCTCGGAGGCGGGGGATCTGACGCCGCTGTTCAGCGGGTTTTTCGATACGACATCGGGGCCCAAGCGCGAGGCGCAGTCGTACACCAATATTCAGCAAGCCATCGGTGTTGAACCAGGGGAAATCCTGTTTCTCTCGGACATTGTTGAAGAACTCGACGCCGCTCAGTCGGCAGGTCTGCAAACCTGCGGCCTGGCCCGCGAAGGCGGCGAGCTGGGCAGCCACATCACCGTCGACACCTTCACCGGCATCGAACCCGAAGCCTTCTGACCACACAAAAACCCAATGTGGGAGCGAGCTTGCTCGCGAAGGCGGAGTATCAGATAAAAATTTCTCCCTGACACACCGCTTTCGAGAGCAAGCTCGCTCCCACAGGGGATTGGCGTCAGGCACAAAAAAAAACAGGCCGTGAAGCGAAAGCTCCACGGCCTGTTTTGTTTAAAGCGTTTGAAAAATTACAGCGAGTGATATGTCGGCAGGGCAAAACGCTGCTGGCTCTGCAGCATGGCAATTTGCGGCAGCTCACTGGCTTGCTCAGCCAAGTCACGGCGAATCGCACTGATCGCCCACGACAGTTGGTCGCCGGCATGCAGTTGTTGATAAGTCAGAGCGCGTTTAAACACTTTGCCGTCGCTGCTGCGCAGAGTCAGCAGGATCCCGCCATCAGGGCGTGGCGCAGTGGTGACGTCGAAGTTGGAGAACAGGGAGGTAAATTTTTCTTGGATCAGGCTCATGTCTTTCAGCTCCGTATGCACTTGAATGGCAAGCATGCAGAGGAGGTTGCAGCGATTGTGCCAGCATTTGTTAAATAAAAAATGTTTATAAATCAATAGCTTAAAAACAATGCGATTTGCAGGGGTCGTGCAAACTGCATGAATGGCCATCGTGCATCCTGCATTTTGCGGGATCGTTGTCGATTCAACGGAACCAATCGCTGACCCGGAGATCAGCGCGTCAGCCGCCAGATCAGCGGATACAAAACATTGCAAAAACCGCATGTACAGCGTGAGAAGCGCTGACGTATTTTCGATCTCGACCCACGCTCGCACGCGTCGGTTGCTTCAAGCCCAAGCCCGAAAAATAAAAACATCGACCTGCACGCCAAGGTCGAACGGGGAGCGTCCATGAGTCACGCGCCAAGCGACACGATTACCTGGAGCATGATGCTCCGCAAACTGCCGATGATTGCCAAAGCCATCCCACGGGTGGTCAAGGGCATGAAGGTGGCCAACGTCACGGATCCGACCCAAAGCTGTGGCCTTGGCTGGACATTCGAACAAGCGACGCTGCGCAATCCCGAGGGTCCGGCGTTATTGCAGGGTGATGTGCGGCTGACCTATGCGCAGGTCAACCAGTGGGCGAACCGCATCGCTCACTATCTGAACGGGCAAGGTATCGGCAAGGGCGATGTGGTCGCGGTATTCATCGAAAATCGTCCTGAGTTGCTGGTGACCATTCTGGCGCTGGCCAAGGTCGGCGCGGTCAGCGCGCTGCTCAATACCTCACAAACCCGCGACACCCTGATCCACAGCGTGAAGCTGGTGGCGCCGGTAGCAATTGTGCTGGGTGAAGAACTGGTTCCGGCTTATGCGGCGATTCGCGATCAAGTGACGATTACCGCGCCGCGCACCTGGTTTGTCGCCGATCAGGACACCTATAGCCAGCCGGGCATTGCGCCCGAAGGTTACGTCAATCTGGTCAGCGCCAGTGCCGATGCTTCCAGCGAGAATCCGCCGAGCAGCCAGCAGATTTTTTTCGACGACCCGTGTTTCTACATTTACACCTCGGGCACCACCGGTCTGCCCAAGGCCGGGGTGTTCAAGCATGGACGCTGGATGCGCAGCTCCGCCAGTTTCGGCATGATCGCCCTCAATATGGGCCCCGACGACGTCGTCTACTGCACCTTGCCGCTGTACCACGCCACCGGTCTCTGCGTGTGTTGGGGGTCTGCGGTCAACGGCGCCTCGGGCTTCGCGATACGGCGCAAATTCAGCGCCAGCCAGTTCTGGAACGACGTGCGTCGTTATCGCGCGACCACCCTCGGTTACGTCGGCGAGTTGTGCCGGTATCTGGTCGATCAACCGGCCAGTGCCGATGACAGCCGCCACGACGTGCGCAAGATGATCGGCAACGGCTTGCGCCCCGGCGCCTGGGCCGAGTTCAAGACGCGCTTTGCCGTCGAGCACATCTGTGAGCTGTACGCGGCGAGTGACGGCAACATCGGCTTCACCAACATTCTCAACTTCGACAACACCATCGGTTTTTCGCTGATGGCCTGGGAGCTGGTGGCCTACGATCATGACAGCGGCGAACCCATCCGCAGCGCTGACGGTTTCATGCGCAAGGTCGGTAAGGGCGAGCAGGGCTTGCTGCTGGCGCGGATCGACGAGAAGGCGCCGCTGGATGGCTATACCGATCCGCAGAAAACCGCCAAGGTTGTGCTGCACGACGTATTTACCAAGGGCGACCGCTTCTTCAACACCGGTGACCTGCTGCGCAACATCGGGTTCGGCCATGCACAATTCGTTGATCGGCTCGGCGATACCTATCGCTGGAAGGGCGAAAACGTTTCAACCACTGAAGTCGAAAACCTGCTGCTGCAACATCCGCACATCTCCGAGGCGGTGGCGTATGGCGTGGAAATCCGCAACACCAACGGCCGTGCCGGGATGGCGGCAATCACGCCAGCGGAATCCCTTGCGACGCTGGATTTCGCCGAGTTGCTGACCTTTGCCCGGGAGCGCATGCCGGCCTATGCGGTGCCGTTGTTTCTGCGAGTGAAGGTCAAGATGGAAACCACCGGCACCTTCAAATACCAGAAAACCCGACTAAAAAATGAAGGGTTCGATCCCGGTCAGACGGGCGATGACCCGATCTACGCCTGGCTGCCCGGCACGCACACTTATGTTCGAGTCACCGATCAAGTGTTGGCGGAAATTCATCAGGGAAAGCATCGTTATTGAATCTGGCTATGGGTTGACTTGAGAAAAAGGGGGTGACAGCCAGCGTCTCGCTCGGGAAACTGTCGGCTTTCCGATTGACCGAAAGTGGAGTTGCCCCATGTCCGACCAAAGCCGCCAGATGACCCCTGAAGAAGCTGCCGAATTCACCGAGCAGGTTTTCAACAAGGCGCGCGACGGTGATGCCGAGATGCTTGATCGTCTGGTCACGGCCGGTTTGCCGGTCAACCTGAAAAACAGCAAGGGCGACACATTGCTGATGCTGGCCAGCTATTACGGCCACGTCGATGCGGTGCAGGTGCTGCTTAAACACAAAGCCGATCCGGAAATGCGCAATGGTAACGGCCAGAGTCCGATTGCCGGTGCGGCGTTCAAAGGTGATCTGGCGGTGGTCAAGGCGCTGGTCGAGGCGGGCGCCGAGATTGAAGGTTCGTCGTTTGATGGCCGCACGGCGCTGATGATGGCGGCGATGTTCAACCGTGTCGAAATCGTCGAATACCTGCTCAGCAAAGGCGCCAATGCGCAGGCCAAGGACGCCAATGGCGTGACCGCGCTGGATGCGGCGCGCACCATGGGCGCGGTTGATACCACTGCGCAACTGGAAAAGCTGTCGGGCTGAAATCCCTTCTGATGGACTGTGGCGAAGGGGAGAATGCGCTATCCTTCGCGCCCTCGAAATTCACCTTCGCCACAGGATCCGCCCTCATGAAAGCCGCACTCGTCGAACTCATCAGCAAAATCAGCTCCGGCTGCATGGGCGAGGACGAGATCCTGAACGTCGCCGACGAAGCGGCACAGGCCTACGCCGATTCCGGTGCTTTTCTGGCAGCCAACCCCGACATCAACTACGACGACACCTTCCCGATCCCGCTGGGCGAGTGGGTCGTGGTCGGTAGCTTGCCGGAAACCGTGCTGTTCCAGGCTGACACTTACGTCGACCTGTTTGCGCAGATCGTTGCTTCGTTCGGCCCGGGCGTGGACTTCAACCTCAAGCCCAAGCAACTGGCCAAGACCGAAGCGCTGACTGCACTCAATCGCATCCAGGTGCAGATGAGCAGCATGAACAAGGAAAACGGCGGCTACACGCTGATGAACTTCAGCCAGTTGCTCGACGACGAACTGCAAATGGTGCTGGTCTACGGCAACGACGTGCCTCGGGTGCTGGAACTCTGCGCCGAAGTCGGCATCGCCGCCGCGCCCTCGCTCGAAGCCTTGAAGATCGCCGTTCACGTCTGAGTGCAATAAAAGGGAACCCTGCGCGCGACCGTCTATCCTAAAAGTGCATGCCACTACTCTGGAGCGACACCATGGGTTCCACGTTCAACGGTCTGATTGGCCTGATCATCCTTGCCCTCGACATCTGGGCCATCATCAATGTGCTGAAAAGCGGCGCGACCACCGGGATGAAAATCGTCTGGGTGCTGCTGATCATCCTCCTGCCGGTACTGGGCCTGATTATCTGGGCGATCGCCGGACCGCGGGGCAACGTGCGGATCTGACACTGATCCCGAGAACACCGCAATACCCTGTAGGAGTGAGCCTGCTCGCGATAGCTATCCTTCAGTCAATGAGTCAGTGACTGAAAAACCGCTATCGCGAGCAGGCTCACTCCTACAAGGGATTGCGGGTTGCCGATGAAGTGAGGTTCGACCTGTCATCTTCGGCAACGTAGAATGCGCGCCTTTCCCGGGCAATCGTCCCCACGATTGGCGCCCGCGCATTCATCGGAGCACTTGACCATGACCGTCACCAAAACCAGCGAGTACCTGGAAACCCTCTACGAAGGCTACGGCCAGCGTTTTCGCATGGAAAAACTGCTGCACGAAGTGCGCACCGAACACCAGCACCTGGTGATCTTCCAGAACCCGCGCATGGGCCGTGTCATGGCGCTGGACGGCGTGATCCAGACCACCGAAGCCGACGAATTCATCTACCACGAAATGCTCACTCACGTGCCGATCCTCGCTCACGGCAGCGCCAAGCGCGTGCTGATCATCGGCGGTGGTGACGGTGGCATGTTGCGCGAAGTGACCAAGCACGCCGGCGTCGAGCACATCACCATGGTCGAGATCGACGGCACCGTGGTCGACATGTGCAAAGAGTTCCTGCCGAACCACTCCAGCGGCGCCTACGACGATCCGCGTCTGAACCTGGTGATCGACGACGGCATGCGTTTCGTCGCCACCACCACGGAAAAATTCGACGTGATCATCTCCGACTCCACCGACCCGATCGGCCCGGGCGAAGTGCTGTTCTCGGAGAACTTTTATCAGGCCTGCCACCGCTGCCTGAACGAGGGCGGCATCCTCGTGACCCAGAACGGCACGCCGTTCATGCAGATCGACGAAGTGAAGACCACTGCAGGGCGCCTGAACAGCCTGTTCCCGGACTGGCACTTCTATCAGGCGGCCGTACCGACCTACATCGGCGGTTCGATGACCTTCGCCTGGGGTTCGTCCAACCCGGCGTACCGCAAACTGAGCCGTGAAACCCTGCAACAGCGCTTCATCGGCAGCGGCATCGTCACGCGCTACTACAACCCGGAAATCCACATCGGCGCATTCGCCTTGCCGCAGTACGTGCTGCAGGCGATCAACAAGCCAAGCAACGACTAAAAAAACACTGCAATACCCTGTGGGAGCGAGCCTGCTCGCGAAAGCGGTGCGTCACTCAACAAAAATGTTGCTGACACACCGCCTTCGTCGGAACGCCGCCCGGAGCCGGCTCGCACATTTGCTTCCCCTTACAGTAAATGTCGTTTTTTTCATCTTTGTCCGCTGTAATCCTTTTGAACCAACTTTCGGCGTAAACAGTCGAGATAGGTGTAAGCCCATTTGCGGGTTTGATCGAGGAGGCACCGATGCAAAAGTGGAAAGTCACTTTCGTGGACGATCATGGTGAAATTGTCGATGAGGTGTTCGAGCGCGCGGAATGCCCCAGCGATGATGAGGCCGCTCGATTGATCAAGGCACGGCTTCTGCCCGTCGCCGCCGAACTGGACCTGAACGATCTGGAAGGGCGCACCGCCGATGCGGGCGTGAAAAGCCTGAAAACCCAGAACAGCATTGAAATCCGCAGCATCACTCCCATCTGACATTCTTCCTGTCACCTTTAACACCAGGCCTTGGCAGCAGCTCTGACTTGGGGCTACTCTGCAAGCGAGATCAGCGAACGGATCGCTAAGGTCTGGTCTTGTCAGCTACATGCTTGTTCCCGCGTGCAACCACGTTGCCGTCGTACTTTGGCCAAAGGCCCGGGGCGGGAATACGGAAAGTCTATCCATCTATGCGAGGGGGACGATTCATGAGCACAGCCTATCAAGAAGACATCAGCAGCAATGTTCTGCGCCGCATGAAAGAAGGCGGTTTCGATTTTTCCCGATTCCATCCCATCGAGTTCTACGCCATTTTCCCGGACGAGGAGCGGGCGCGCAGGGCGGCAGGAAAATTTCGCGGTGAATCCATCAATGCCCAGGTCAGCGTGCGTGATGACGGTGCGTGGGCGCTGGAATTGAGCAAAGTGATGTACGCGACGTATGACGATATTGGCGATTTCGAGCAGGGCTTTTCCGCCGTGGTCGAACCGCTGGGCGGCATCATCGAGGGCTGGGGCGTGAAACAGGAGGTGCGTAGCCGCCACCGTTTAAACTGATCTCTTGAATCAACTGTTTAGCAACGGCTGACCTTTTGGGTCGGCCGTTGTCGTTTCCGGCGTCCGTAAAAACGCCGTGGCAAAACCCTGAAACAAGAATCCGGGGCAAAAAAAAGCCACCGGAGAAGGTGGCTAAAAGGGAAGACCGATAAGGAGAGGAAACCGGTCAGGGTTACAGCGGGGCGGGCTGCCGAGGCAATCCCAATCAGTTGAGCTGGGCGCTTCGTGACGTTGTAGTCGGCGAAGTTTTGCAGCGAATGCGCGGATTATCCGCGGCCGATGCCGGGCAGTGAAATCAACTCTGACTATGCTGGTGATAGGCGATGCAGTGCGTCGCAATGAAGCGGGGGCAATCCGGTTGGGGCATTTGCCGCACAGGAATGGTGCGGTGGCTGCGAAGCGAATATCCAACCGATTGAAATCAAAGCGTTTATGCCGATGGCACGGGCCTTGCGAAGGCCTGTAGGTCCGGGTGACAAGGAGTACGGCATGATCCGCACCTATTTTGATGAGATGTACGATGCCGGCGGCCAGGTTCGCCCGCATTATCGGGAGTTCGCCCGATGGCTGGCTGACACGCCTGACGAACTGTTGGCCCAACGGCGACGTGAGGCCGATCTGCTGTTCCATCGCGCCGGCATTACCTTCACGCTCTACGGCGACGAGCAGGGCACCGAGCGCCTGATTCCTTTCGATACCATTCCGCGCAGCATTCCCGCCAGCGAATGGCGGATCGTCGAGCGCGGCTGCATCCAGCGGGTCAAGGCGCTGAACATGTTCCTCGCCGACCTCTATCACGAACAGCGCATCATCAAGGCCGGGATCATTCCCGCCGAACAGGTGCTGGCCAACGAGCAATATCAGTTGGCGATGCAGGGGCTGGATCTGCACCGCGATATCTATTCGCACATTTCCGGCGTCGATCTGGTGCGCGATGGCGACGGCACTTACTACGTGCTTGAAGACAACCTGCGCACTCCGAGCGGCGTGAGCTACATGCTCGAAGACCGCAAGATGATGATGCGCCTGTTCCCGGAACTGTTCGCCGCCCAGCGTATCGCGCCGATCGATCATTACCCGAACCTGTTGCTCGACACCTTGAAAAGCTCCAGCCCGATCGACGACCCAAGTGTGGTGGTGCTGACGCCCGGGCGCTTCAACAGTGCGTTCTTCGAGCACGCGTTTCTCGCGCGGGAAATGGGCGTGGAGCTGGTCGAGGGTGCGGATCTGTTCGTGCGTGACGACAAGGTCTTCATGCGCACCACCGACGGACCGAAAGCGGTGGACGTGATTTACCGCCGCCTCGATGACGCATTCCTCGATCCGCTGGCGTTCAACCCGGACTCGATGCTCGGCGTGCCGGGGCTGCTGTCATCCTATCGCTCGGGCAACGTCGTGTTGGCCAATGCCATCGGCACCGGGGTGGCGGACGACAAATCGGTGTATCCGTTTGTCACCGACATGATCCGTTTCTACCTCGACGAAGAACCGATCCTGAAGAACGTGCCGACCTGGCAATGCCGCAACCCGTCTGAACTTTCCCATGTGCTGGCCAATCTTCCAGATCTGGTGGTCAAGGAAACCCAAGGCTCTGGCGGTTACGGAATGCTGGTGGGACCGGCGTCGACGAAGGCCGAAATCGATGCCTTCCGCGAACGCATCAAGGCCAAACCCCACGCGTACATCGCGCAACCGACGCTGTCGCTGTCGACCTGTCCGACCTTTGTCGAAAACGGCATCGCGCCACGCCACATCGACTTGCGTCCGTTTGTCTTGTCCGGTCGCGAAACCCGCGTGGTGCCCGGCGGCTTGACCCGCGTGGCGCTGCGTGAAGGCTCTCTGGTGGTGAATTCATCACAGGGCGGCGGAACCAAGGACACCTGGGTGGTCGAGGATTGAAGGAAGCTTGCCATGTTAAGTAGAACTGCCTCGGATCTGTATTGGATGTCGCGTTACCTGGAGCGGGCGGAAAACCTCGCACGGATGCTCGACATCAGCTATTCGCTGTCGCTGATGCCGCAGGACGGTCGCGGTGACGGTCTGCACGAACTGGCTATGCCGCTGTTGATCACCGGTACGCTCGACGATTACCTGGAGCGTCACGGCGCGCTGCATGCGGAACGCCTGCTGCACTTTTTTGCCCTCGATGCGGCCAACCCGGCGAGCATTTACAGCTGCCTCGGCGCGGCGCGGGCCAGTGCGCATGCGGTGCGTGGACGCATCACGGCGGACATGTGGGAGAACATCAACTCGACGTGGCTGGAGATTCGCGGGATCGCCGAACAAGGCCTCAGTCGCTATGGCATGAGCCGCTTCTGCGAATGGATCAAGGAGCGTTCGCACCTGTTTCGTGGCGCCTCTTACGGCACGATCATGCGTAACGATGCATTCCGTTTCATTCGCCTCGGCACGTTTATCGAGCGCGCGGACAACACGCTGCGACTGCTCGATGCGCGCTACGAAATGGCCGGCGATCAGGCCGAAGCGGTCAGCGACGGCACGGCCCACGCCTATTACCAGTGGAGTGCTTTGCTGCGCGCCTTGTCCTCCTTCGAGGCCTACACCGAAATCTACCGCGATGCGCCGGGCGCCCGGCATGTTGCCGAGTTGCTGCTGTTACGTGCCGACGTACCGCGTTCACTGCGCGCCTGCACCGAGGAGATCGACCAGATTCTCGCGCAACTGCCTGGGGCCAACGGCCGCCCGGCCCAGCGCCTCGCGGCAGAAATGGACGCACGCCTGCGTTACACCGGCATCAACGAAATTCTCGAGGAAGGCCTGCACGCCTGGCTGACCGAATTCATCCCGCTGGTGCGCCAGTTGGGCAACGCCATTCACAGTTCCTACCTGGAGGCTGCATGAGACTCTCCATTAGCCACGAGACCACCTATCACTACGAAGATCAGGTGCGCGCGAGCATCCAGTACCTGCGACTGACACCCCACGACAGCGAGCGGCAGCACGTGCTGAGCTGGCAGCTCGACCTGCCGCGCCCGGTGCGCGCGCAACTCGATCCGTTCGGCAATATCCTGCACGTGCTGACCATGGACGAACCGCACGAGGCGATCATCATCGGTGCGCGAGGTCAGGTTGATATCGATGAGCTGCGCGAGGCCGAGCATGAGAGCCAGTCGGCGCTGCCGTTTCTGCGCTTTACCCGATTGACCGAAGCCGACGAAGCGCTGCGCGCGTTCGCCGAGAGGTCCTGCAAGCAGCGGCGCGATCGCACGGCGTTGATCGATTTGATGCACGGTTTGAATCAGCACATGACGTATACGCCCGGTTCGACCGAGGTCGACACCAGCGCCGTTGAGGCCTTCGCCGGGCGCGCGGGAGTCTGTCAGGATCACACTCATGCGTTTCTGGCCTGCGCGCGCAGTCTGGGCGTGCCGTCGCGTTATGTGTCCGGGTATTTGTACAGCGAAGATTGCGAGCATCTGGCCAGCCATGCCTGGGCGGAAGCCTGGCTGGATGACGCCTGGTACAGCTTTGACGTGACCAATGAGCTGGCGCGGCCGGAGCGGCACCTGAAGCTGGCGGTGGGCCTCGATTATCTGGATGCCTGCCCGGTGCGCGGTATGCGCCGGGGCGGCGGGTGTGAGCAGATGCATGCGAAAGTGTTCGTCTCGCCGACCCCGATCATCTCCGTCCAGCAACAGTAGTTTGCTTCATACCAAACCTTGTGGGAGCGAGCAGGCTCGCTCCCACAAGGGAAATGGCGTCAGGGCTTAACTTTGCGTCCGGCCATGTGCTTGAGATACCCGACCAGCATCTCTAGATCCCCCTCTGGCAACACTCCCACTGAAAACCCCGGCATCTTCGCCTGCGGCCACTGACGCAGACTCTGCGGATCACGAATGTAACGCTTGAGGAAATCCGCACCGAAATACTCGGTCGGGTTATACGGAATATTCAGGTCCGGCCCGAACTGCGCATCGCCCGCACCGTTCAACCGGTGACACGCCAGACAATTCTTCTGAAACAGCGCAAACCCCAGATTCACCGGGTCATCCGCCGTCAATGCAGGATCCGGCAGCAGGGCCGGGAAGCGTTCGGCCACTGGCGCCATGCGCTTGATGCTCGCGACCTGGAACGGCCATTGCTCCGGGCTGATATTGCCGGCCTGGGGGTCGGTCCAGACCAAATAGAACGGCCCGGCGCTGTGTTTGTCTGCCGACAGCGGTGGCCACGGTTGCGCTGGATCTTCGATGGCCAACCATGCGCGCGCACCTTCACGGTTGAGCAACGGCGCAGCGGCCAGTTCTGCGGCAAACCCGTCCAGTGCCACCGCTTGCAAGTGATCTTGCGGTTTGATCCCGGTCAGCAGCGCGGCCACGGGCACGGCGCGATAGACCATGTCCTTCTTGTACGACACATCGTTTTTGATCGTGAGGGTTTGTACTTGAGGATGCTTGAGCAATTCCTCGGTCTGCCAGGTGCGGCGGCTTGCGCCCAGTTGCAGATCCAACTGTGCGGCAGACAAGGGCATGCTCAGCAGCATGGCCCCGAACACAATGAGCGCTTTCAAATGATCGCCGTCCATGTCGTGGGAGTGCGCAAAGGTTGGCACAGCCACACTGGCCCGGGTAGCGGGCCAGTCACATTTTCAGTGGCGATAAACAGCACCTGCCGCTCGATTCAGCCAATGACCTTGGTCAGATTCGGCAAAATCAACAACAGCGTCGTGGCGAAAAGAATGAGCCCTGCTTGACGAACTTTCGGTTGTTTGAACATGGCTTGACCGCCTTTATTGTTATTTCCTGATGCTTGCCTGCATATCCATGACGGCAAGCGCTGCACTTCCTGTTGGAGAACGTCGGCCTCGGCAAAACCCGACGACCCTGACGTACATGTACTACCTTAGGGCCCGCGTCACGCTTGGCTTAGATCCATTTCATATGGAAAGCTTGGCAATTACGATTAAAAAAGCATGAGGCGTATTGCCAGCTTCTTCGCCGCCCGCTGGCTAGACAACTCGCCGACCTGAACCGGTTCACCCAGCCGTGGATGACCGTCCGTCTGAGCGTGTGCGTCAAGCGTATTGAGCGCTGTGGTCATTGAAACCATGACGGCTTGGGCCAAAAGTGAAGGTACAAGAAATCACTCACCGCACAGGTTCGAGGACGTCATGACCCAAGCTTTGATTTTCGACGCGTTACGCACGCCCCGTGGCAAAGGCAAGGCCGATGGCGCCCTGCACAGCGTCAAACCGGTGAATCTGCTGGCCGGTCTGCTGACCGCGCTGCAAGAACGCACCTCGCTGGACACCAGTCAGGTCGATGACGTAGTGGTCGGCTGCGTGACGCCGATTGGCGATCAAGGCTCGGACATCGCCAAAACCGCCGTGCAAGTGGCCGATTGGGACGTCAGCGTCGCCGGTGTGCAAATCAACCGCTTCTGCGCTTCGGGGCTGGAAGCGGTCAACCTCGGCGCGATGAAAGTGCGCTCCGGGTTTGAAGATCTGGTAGTGGTGGGGGGCGTCGAATCGATGTCGCGGGTACCGATGGGCAGCGATGGCGGTGCCTGGGCGCTGGACCCACAGACCAATCTGCACAGTCATTTCACCCCGCAAGGTGTCGGCGCGGACCTGATCGCCACGCTGGAAGGCTTCAGTCGTCAGGACGTCGATGCCTACGCGCTGCACTCGCAGCACAAAGCCGCACGGGCGCGGGCTGACGGCTCGTTCAATAAGTCGCTGGTGCCGGTGCAGGACCAGAACGGCATCATCCTGCTTGATCACGATGAGTTCATTCGTGCCGAGTCGACCCTTGAAGGTTTGGGCAAGCTCAAACCGAGTTTCGAAATGATCGGGCAGATGGGCTTCGACGCGACGGCGCTGCGGGTCTACAGCCATGTCGAGCGGATCAACCACGTACACACGCCCGGCAATAGCTCCGGAATTGTCGACGGTGCGGCGCTGATGCTGATCGGCTCCGAAGCCAAAGGCCGGGCGCTGGGCTTGCAACCCCGGGCGCGCATCGTTGCCACGGCGGTCACCAGCACCGATCCGACCATCATGCTCACCGGTCCTGCGCCGGCAACGCGCAAGGCACTGGCCAAGGCCGGGTTGCGCGTAGAGGACATCGACCTGTTCGAGGTCAACGAGGCGTTCGCTTCGGTAGTGCTGAAGTTCATCAAGGACATGGCGGTCGATCCCGACAAGGTCAATGTCAATGGCGGCTCCATCGCCATGGGGCACCCGCTGGGCGCGACCGGTTGCGCGATCCTCGGCACCTTGCTCGATGAGCTGGAAGCGCGGCGCCTGCGCTATGGCCTGGCGACGCTGTGCGTCGGCGGCGGCATGGGCATTGCCACCATCATCGAACGCCTCTGAGCCCCGAATTCAAGGAACCTTGTTATGAGCGAAGCCATTCGTTACGAAAAAGGCCAGGACGCTATCGTCGTGCTGACCATCGACATGCCGGGCCAGAGCGCCAACACCATGAACGCCGTGTACCGCGAGGCCATGGCCACGTGCGTCGCTCGGCTGGTCGCTGAAAAAGACCACATCGCCGGGGTCATCATCGCATCGGCGAAGAAAACCTTCTTCGCCGGCGGCGACCTCAATGAACTGATCAAAGTCGGCAAGCCAGAAGCCAACGCCTTCTACGACATGGTGCTGACCCTCAAAAGGCAATTGCGCACCCTGGAAACCCTCGGCAAACCGGTGGTCGCAGCGATCAACGGCGCGGCGTTGGGCGGCGGTTGGGAAATCTGCCTCGCCTGTCATCACCGCGTGGCTTTGGACGATGCCTCGGTGCAGCTCGGTCTCCCGGAAGTGACCCTCGGCCTGCTGCCGGGCGGTGGCGGGGTGGTGCGCATGGTGCGCATGCTCGGTATCGAGAAAGCGCTGCCGTACCTGCTCGAAGGCAAGAAAGTACGGCCGCAGCAGGCGTTGCAGGCCGGTTTGATTGATGAGCTGGCGGCGGATCGTGATGAGCTGCTGGCCAAGGCGCGCGCCTGGATCGTTGCCAATCCGACTGCAGTGCAGCGCTGGGATGTGAAGGGTTATCAGATTCCGGGCGGCACGCCGTCGAATCCGAAAGTCGCGCAGATGCTGGCGATTGCGCCGTCTATTCTGCGTAGCAAGACCCAGGGGACAATGCCGGCGCCGGAGAAAATCCTCTGCGCGGCAGTCGAGGGCGCTCAGGTCGATTTCGACACTGCACATCTGATCGAAACCCGTTACTTCACCGAACTGACCACCGGGCAGATCTCGAAAAACCTGATTGGCACGTTCTGGTTTCAACTCAATGAGATCAACGCCGGGGGGTCGCGGCCGCAGGGCTTTGCGCCCTATGTCACACGCAAGGTTGGCGTGCTCGGCGCGGGGATGATGGGGGCGGGGATTGCGTTTGTCAGTGCTTCGGCGGGTATTGAAGTAGTGCTCAAGGACATCAATCTGGCCGCCGCCGAGAAAGGCAAAGCTCATTCTGCGGCGTTGCTGGACAAGAAAGTCGCTCGCGGACAGATGGATGCTGCGAAGCGTGATGAGGTGTTGGCGCGGATCCAACCGTCCGAAAGTGATGCCGACCTGGCGGGTTGCGACCTGATCATCGAGGCCGTGTTTGAGGATCGCGAGCTCAAGGGCAAGGTTTCTTCTGCCGCCCAGCAAGTTGTCGGCGCCGAAGCTGTCATCGCGTCGAATACGTCGACGTTGCCCATCACTGGATTGGCGACGGCTGTGCCTGATTCAGGCAAGTTCATCGGCCTGCATTTCTTCAGCCCGGTTGAGAAAATGCCATTGGTGGAAATCATCAAAGGCGCGCAGACCAGTGATGAAACCCTCGCGCGCGGTTTCGATTTCGTCCTGCAAATCAGAAAGACGCCAATCGTGGTCAACGACAGTCGCGGCTTCTTTACCTCGCGCGTATTCGGCACCTTCACCAATGAGGGCATTGCCATGCTCGGCGAAGGCGTGAGTGCGCCGATGATTGAAACGGAAGCGCGCAAGGCCGGGATGCCGGTCGGGCCTCTGGCGATCTCTGACGAAGTTTCCCTCAGCCTGATGAGCCATATCCGTCAGCAAACCGCCAAGGACCTACAGGCAGAAGGGAAACCGCTGATTGAGCACCCGGCCTTCGCCGTGATTGACTTGCTGCTCAATGAATACAAACGCCCGGGCAAAGCGGCGGGTGGCGGTTTCTACGATTACCCGGCCGGTGCACAGAAATATTTGTGGCCCGAGTTGAAGACGCATTTCGAAAAGGCTGATGGGCAGATTTCGCCCAAAGACGTGCGCGATCGGCTGCTGTTCGTGCAAGCGATCGAAACCGTGCGCTGTCTGGAGGAGGGTGTGCTGACCTCGACGGCGGACGCTAACGTCGGTTCGATCTTCGGAATCGGTTTTGCAGCGTGGACGGGCGGTGCGTTGCAGTTCATCAATCAATACGGGGTGAAGGATTTCGTTGCCCGCGCGCAATATCTGGCTGAGCAGTATGGCGAGCGTTTTGCGCCGCCCGCGTTGCTGCTGGATAAAGCGGCGAAAGGTCAAATGTTCTAAGGGAACGCGCATTCCGGGGCTTGCCTTGCCGGGGCGTTTCAAGGCAGGCTCTGGGGTGTTCATTATTCCCATCACGTGTCAGGTATTTTTTATGTCGCTACGCATCTGCATTCTGGAAACCGACATCCTGCGTCCGGAACTGGTCGATCAATATCAGGGTTACGGGCAGATGTTCCAGCGCCTGTTCTCGCAGCAACCGATTGCCGCCGAGTTCACTGTCTACAACGTGATGCAGGGCGAATACCCGAGCGACGACCAAACCTTCGACGCGTACCTGGTCACCGGCAGCAAGGCTGACTCGTTCGGTACTGATCCGTGGATCCAGACCCTCAAGGAATACCTGCTGACGCGTTACGAGCGTGGCGACAAACTGCTCGGCGTGTGTTTCGGCCATCAACTGCTGGCGCTGCTGCTGGGCGGTAAGAGCGAGCGCGCGACGCAGGGCTGGGGCGTTGGCAGCCATAACTACAAACTGGCGGCGAAGGCGCCTTGGATGAGCCCGGTACGTGAGGAACTGACGCTGCTGATCAGTCACCAGGATCAGGTCACCGCGTTGCCGGAAAATGCCACGGTCATTGCTTCCAGCGATTTCTGCCCGTTCGCGGCGTATCACATTAACGATCAGGTGCTGTGCTTTCAGGGGCATCCGGAATTCATCCACGATTATTCGCGGGCGCTGCTGGATTTGCGTCAGGAAGCGTTGGGGTCGCAGATCTATAGCAAAGGCGTGGCGAGTCTGGAGCAGGAACACCATGGCGCTACGGTAGCGGAATGGATGATGCGGTTTGTGGCGCACAAGCCAGAAACTGTCTAAGGACAAAAGCTTCGCGAGCAGGCTCGCTCCCACATCAGATTTTCGGTGCGTCACCGAGCAATGTGGGAGCGAGCCTGCTCGCGAATGTTCCAGACAACTCGGTCGGCTCTACAACCACCCGGACTTCTTGAAGCTCGCCCACAAACTCACACACCCCACCGTGATGAACCCCAGTACACCGAAATAGCCGTAGTGCCAACTCAACTCCGGCATGTTCTGGAAATTCATCCCGTAAATCCCCGCCACCGCCGTCGGAAACGCCAGAATCGCTGCCCAGGCAGCAAACTTGCGCTGCACCACGCTTTGCCGAGAGGCCTCGAGCAATACACCAATCTCGATGGTCTGGCTGGCGATATCGGCCAGTGTGGTCAGGTCTTCCATCTGCCGCGTGACGTGGATCTGCACATCGCGGAAATACGGGCGCATGTTCTTGTCGATAAACGGGAAGCTCAGCTTCTGCAGTTCCTCGCCAATCTCCACCATCGGCGCTGCGTACCGACGCAGGCGAACGACGTCACGGCGCAAGCCATGCAGCTTCTGAATGTCACGCTCATTCAACGCGCTACACAGCACGTTGCGTTCCAGCTCATCAATCTCGGCATGAATGGCTTCGCCCACCGGTTGGTAGTTTTCGATGACGAAATCGAGCAGCGCATACAGTACGAAATCTTCCCCATGCTCCAGCAACAGCGGACGCGCCTCACAACGCTGGCGCACATGGGCGTAGGACGCCGAGTGACCGTTGCGTGCTGTGATGATGTAGCCCTTACCTGCAAAGATATGCGTCTCGATGAATTGCAGAACGCCGTTCTCGCGGATGGGCGAGTAGGTGACGATAAACAAAGCGTCGCCAAAGGTTTCCAGCTTCGGTCGGCTGTGCTTTTCCAGGGCATCTTCAATAGCCAGTTCGTGCAGGTTGAACTGGCGTTGCAGATTGGACAGCTCCTGAGCGTCCGGCTCTTCAAGGCCGATCCAGACAAAATGACCGGTTTTCGCGGCCCAGGCAGCGCCTTCGTCGAGGGTAATATTGGTGACTTTCTTGCCTGCGCTGTACACCGCAGCAGCAACAACTCGACCCATGGTGGTGATTCACTTCTTCTTGGCAGGTGGCAGGGAATACAAGGCTTCAGCTTAGCCGTGTCGCTGCTTGAGAGTCAGTGAAATCTGTACAGTTCACCGGACAAAAGAAAACCCGCACAGGGCGGGTTGTCTTTTCAGGCGGCTTGCAGTTGCCGATCCATCGATTCAATGCACTCGCGCATCTGCTCGCGACACTGATTAATGAGCATGGGCATGTCGTCCATGGTCAATCCGGCTGTAGGAATCGCTGGCAGTGAGCGTATGAGGATTTTCCCACTGCGCCAGCGATTCAGGCGCATGTGCTTGATGTAACTGCTGACGCAAACCGGAACGATCGGCACGCCGGCGGCAATCGCCATCTGGAACGCCCCTTTCTTGAAGGGCAGCAATTCTTCGCCGAGGTTGCGTGTACCTTCGGGGAATACCCAGATCGAAGTGTCTTCGTTCTGCAGGGTGTTGGTGGTGGTCAGCATAGATTGGCGTGCCTTGTGCGCATTGCCACGGTCGATCAACACATTGCCGGCCAGCCAGAACAATTGCCCGAACAGTGGCACCCACTTGAGGCTCTTCTTGCCAATGCACACGGTGCGGCGCGGCACTACGTTGCCGAACACGAACAGATCATAGTTGGACTGGTGGTTGGCGATGATCACGCAGCTGTCGGGTTTGTTCATCAAGCCACTGACGTCTGATTTCACCCGTAACCGCAAAATACACATCGCCGGTAGCGCGTAGAGGCGGGCGCACAGACGGCTGTTGTCCGGATTGAACGGGCGGCAGATCCCGAGGATCACCCCGAGCACACCAGCCAGAATAAAGTGCAGGCCCATCAATAACATACGAAACACGAACAGCATTTTCAGGCCCCACCGGGACAAAAGGTGGCGCAGTGTACGGATGTGCACTGTTTTCGGCAATTGCCGCTATAGAGTGCGGAGATAGGCGATGTTTAAGCGCATGTTTCAGAGTTGCTTGTCAGACCCGTCCTAGAGCAGCCACGGCGTTTTCAACCGAGCGTGCAAGAAAAAGCCCGACACGATGGTCGGGCTTTTCTTTATTGCAGGTGCCCGGGGTTAACCGAGATGCTCCTGATCCTGGATGATCGCGTTATCCAGGGTTTCCAGCAGCGACTTGCGCACTTTCAACTTGGTGTTTTTGTGCGCGAGCATGTTGATCTTCTTCAACTGGCGTGCAGCGGCGAGGGCGGCACTTTGCAACTCCTCGGCGGAAACCACTTTGTCGAGGAAACCGGCATCCACAGCGCTTTGCGGATCGAACATCTCGCCATTGATCACCGAGCGGTGGAACGCCGAGCGACGCAGACGATCACGCGCCAGCTCGATACCGGCGTGGTGCATGGTCATGCCGATCTGCACTTCGTTCAGTCCAATGCTGAACGGGCCGTCGACACCGATGCGGTAATCGGCGGACAACAGAATGAAAGCGCCTTTGGCAACAGCATGACCCGGGCAAGCGACGATGACCGGGAACGGGTGAGAGAGCAGGCGACGGGCCAAGGTCGAACCGGCAGTGACCAGTGACACGGCTTCTTTAGGGCCGGCGGTCATCACTTTCAGGTCATAGCCGCCGGACAGAATCCCCGGCTGACCGGTAATGATCACGACGGCACGATCAGTTACAGCCTGATCCAGCGCCACGTTGAATGCCGCAATCACGTCCGGAGAAATGGCATTGACCTTGCCGTTGCTCAAGGTCAGGGTCGCGATACCGTCTTCGAGGTGGTAGGAAATCAACTCACTCATGACGCTATTCCTTGTAAGAAAGATGGGCAGACGTTACCCACCGCCGCAGGCCAGGTAAAGCGCCGTGAGTGACTCGCCAGTCACCGTTTTTCAGTCTATCCAGCGTAGCGAGGCATTGCGCCTCTATATAGAAGGGCCGCGCCCACCGAAGATTGGCCGGTTTGCCATGGCCTGACGGTGGGCGAAACGACTTTTTCTCTTAACCGCATGAAAATTCTGAAAAAAAGTTTGCCATCGGAAAAGCTTTCGACTACATTAGCGCGCCTCGACAGACAGAACATGTTTGAAGAGATACGGTGAAGTGTCCGAGTGGCTTAAGGAGCACGCCTGGAAAGTGTGTATACAGGAAACTGTATCGAGAGTTCGAATCTCTCCTTCACCGCCACATTCAGTAAACGCAAACCCCTGATTTTCCTAGAGAAAGTCGGGGGTTTGTGGTTTTTGGTGTCTGAAAAAAGGCCATATGGGACTGAGATGGGACTGGCGCACTATTCTGGTGCGTAAAAACGTCAATCAGTGGGTTGAATTGCCGTCCCCGGCAACGCGGTGTTCTAGACTTCTGCGAACCGAACACCAGGGATGATTTCCATGCCATATGAATCAAACTCCAATGTCGCCACGGCAGATGCCTTGACGCTACTGCTGCACAACCAGCATGCGCTGGCAGCGGCATTAGAAGAGATCACAAGTTGGCTATCAGAGAATGGCGTAAGGAGTGTTTCCGAGAACGCACTCGTCGCCATGGAAAATTTGGACACCAACGCGAAAGCGATAACAGAAGCGATTACGCGACTTCGGCAGCTTTAGGAATCGCCCTGACGGGCTGCAAGCGGCAATAGCAGTCGCTCATGAAAGATCGCTTGAGTGGGTTGGTAGATAGCTTCGACCTTCACCAGTGCCAGTTCTACGAAGTGCTCATTCACTTCACGTGGTGCGTTGCTACTGAGTAGCAAAAACGAACCCATAAAAAGATTTCTAAATCGCGTTCGGTAGCAGCTCTTCAATCGCATGGTGCAAAGCATCAAGAGGTACCGGTTTGCTTAGGAATCTCGCATTAGACGGGAGGACGCCGGGCGCCAGTACAGTGTTTCCAGACATGATTACAACAGGCAATTCAGGCCATCGAAACCAAATCGCCTGGGCCAAGTCCAATCCGTCAAGATTGCCCGGCATACGAACGTCGGTGATGACCAAGGAAACTACTGTTGTTCCCTCTAATGCAATCAACGCCTGATCGGCACTGGATCGTTCGATCACAGAATGCCCAAGGATCTTGACGGCCTCGGCCATCACTGAGCGTAAGAATGCGTCGTCTTCGACCAGAAGAATATTGAATGACACAGTGAAACTCCCAAGGGATCAAACAAGATGTGGACCATTTATCAATCAAGCATTCATTGACTTCTCGATCCCTTTATTCAGGTCTAGTCTATAAAACGCGACATCGCCTCAGATCATACTTTATCCGCTTAAACCGAAGGACAACGATGAGACTGCCTGAGTTCATCCAAAACCACATAGAGCAGATTCTGTCGGCCTGGGAAAGCTTTGCCCGCTCTGTCGACACCGCACTGCCCCCCATGGATGCCAAGGGGCTGAGAAATCATTCTGAGCACATTCTGAGGACAGTAGCTGATGATATGAGGACCCATCAGACCGAGCGTCAGCAGATTGCTAAATCGTTCGGTCATGGGCCAACGGCAGAAGGAGATTCGCCTGCGCAGACGCACGCAATAACGCGGTTTGTGGCAGGTTTTACCATGGATCAGATGGTTTCAGAATATCGGGCACTCCGCTCGAGCGTGCTCAGGCTTTGGCTGGCAGAACATCGAGTTGACGACCCGCATGATGTGCAGGACATCATCCGCTTCAATGAAGCGATAGATCAGGCGCTCGTGGAGTCGATTGCGACATACGGTGAGGCGGTAGAGAGCACGCGAAAAACTGTTCTGGGTGTGCTCGGTCATGACCTACGTTCCCCGCTCGGAGCTGTGCTGATGGCCAGCGATTTGCTGCGTGAAAGTGTCAATGTGACTGACAGAGACCGAAAGTTGGCAACGCAGATCAACGCGAGTGTCCGCAGGGCCAACCAGATGGTCGGCGACCTGCTAGATCTGGCTCGCAGCAACCTCGGCGCGGGCATACCAGTACATCCTGAAGATACGGATCTGGCGATCCTGTGCGCTTCTGTTGTCGAAGAGTTACGCACAGGGTTTCCACTCGCGAAGATCGTAACCAACGTCAGCGAACGAGTGGCGGGGAGGTACGATCCATCGCGCATCGAACAGGTCTTCACCAACCTTATCGGCAATGCGATTCGACATGGGGACTCAACGCAACCCATCTATGTGACCTTGTCTCAGGATGACGATTGCTCACTGTTCAGCGTGCAGAATCGCGGCGAAGTTATTCCTGCCCATGTGATGCCTCATCTTTTCAATCCGCAGGCCCGTTACTCCAGTTATGCGGCCACTGAGAAAGGTTCGACCGCTGGGTTGGGACTGGGCCTGTTCATCGCGTCGGAAATCGTTACTGCCCATGGAGGAGAAATCGACGTGCTGTCAACGCAGGAGCAGGGCACCGTCTTTAAAGTTCGACTCCCGATTCTTCGATGATTAGTCTGCAGCGATGTAGCGTAAAGCTCGTCACAAGCTAAACTCAGACCTGATCCTCATGACCTCTTTTATAACCCGCCCCCCCCTTGGCGGGTTTTTTTATCGCCTCTCACTTGTCATCAGAGCGTCAACGCCGACAGCGGCCCTCGACGACGGGTACGTTGAATTCCAGCCTATGTTCAATCGGCCCCCACACCAGCGCCTGGTGTGGGGGCCTTTTTTTCGCGCCACGCCAACCACCTTGACCAGGACTGGACTACCATCACCCGATGGTCTGGTTGATTCGCCGACCGTCCCCACGCACACAGGAACACCTCTGATGTCTTATCTCTACGACGGGTTGGCCGCCGTTGCCGTGTTCGCCCGCTATCTGATAAGGGCACCGGACGAGCGCACCACGCTCAATTGCCCGATACGCATCAGCGATGCCGGTGCTGGGCGCGTACGCATTGAGCTGCAGGAGTACTTGCACGGCCCCACCGCCGCCAACCTGCTGCACTTGACACTGCCTGACGGGCGATCGCTGCAGGGTCAGATCGTCGACGGCTACAACCCACCGCATGGCGGCTGGTTGCTGATCGATGTGGGGCAGTGCGAGCTGACGCTTGAACCGTCGACGTCCCTCAGCCGCTGGCGGTGGGTGTGAACGCGATCGAGTCGCTGAATGCGCTGAACCTGCCGGAGTCTGTCTACATGCAGACCGGCAACTTGCTGGCGCGTGTCGAGACCTGCCTCAGCCTTGAGGAGCTGCAGCGCGTGGCGGATCGCGCCGAGGGATTCGTCTTCGGCATTGAAACCGTGCGCGCCCTTAATTACAGCGCCATCGAAGGTTTGTACCGGCTGCTCGAGGACTCTGTCCAGGTACAGCGGGAGGCGTTACAAGCATGATCGGCGACGGCATACAGGAAGAGGTGTTGCGCGCCCTGGTGGATCAACACGCGGTGCGCGAATGCCTGGTGGCCAGGATCAACGGCGGCTACGACTGGGGCCTGTCGATTCGCCTGGGTGGGAGCGGCGCGCGTTGGGTACCGGTGCGCTCGCGACGTGAGCCGCTGCGCACCTGGGCCAGTCTGACGGCGGTGGGTCGCTTTGCCGACAGCGTGGGTATCAAGGGTTTCAGTGTAGAGCTGTAACGGGTGACAGCTTCAGTGCCAGCTGCAGCATACCCACCACGTCCGGTCCGTCTTCATTGATCCACGTTCCGTAATGCTGGCGGATCATGTTGCCGTTGGTGTGACCCATCTGTTCGGCGATCCAGTCGATCGACGCCACACCGGTGGTCAGCAGCTGACTGGCGTACGTGTGCCGGCACTGACCAGGTCCCCGATAACGCACCCCGGCCGCGAGCAGATGCGCCTTGAAAAAACGGTCGCGCACGACGAAGTCGTTGGCGTGCGGCAAGCCGCTTTTGCTGTTGAGGAACACGAAATGCAATTTGTGTTTTCGCACTGTCTTGTTGTCGCGCTCGACCACGTCCACGGTTTCCGCCCTGCGTCTGCGCGTCAACGCATCGATCTTCTTAAGCGCGTCCCACGCCGGGGCCAGCAGGCGCACCCGCCGCGTCGAGCGGCGGGTTTTTGTCACCCGGTACGCCCCGCGCACCTTGGACCGGCGAAAGGTCACCATGCCTTGGTCGAGGTCGACATCCTCCCAGGCCAGGGCGATGGTTTCCGATACTCGGGGACCGGCCCATAACATGAACTGCACCATCAGCAGTTCGTGTGTGCGGTGGGTCGGCGTGTTGAGGATCTGTGTGATCTCGGCGCGGGTAAACGGGTCCGGCGCCTCGGGATCGGGCAGACGCACCATCAGACCTTCGGTGGGATCGTGCGCGACTTTCATTCGCGTACGGTACAGGCGAAACACCTGGCGCACATTGCTGATGATGTCGCGGATGGTTTTGTTCTTCAGGGTCTTGGACAGGGTGTCCTGAATCCACACCTGCAGGTCCAGGTGATCGATCAGGTTGATCTGCATCTTGCCCCAACGCGGGCGCACGTGAACTTCGGCCTTGTTCGCATACCCCCGGTAGCTCGACGCCGCGACGCTGTTGGCCTTGATCTTCAACCACAGATCCAGGTAGTGGCCGAAAGTGTTTTCGACCAACCTGGACGAGTTCGGGAAGTGCCGGGCGTAATCGAAGGTGCCAATCTGAATCTCGTAATCGATGATGCCGATCAGGCGCTTGGCCTGGGCCACGGTGGCCGGTGTGTTTCCCCCTGGAACAGCTTCGCGACATTTCTCCCCGTTGTATTGAAAGTAGATTCTCACGGAATTGCCGCGAGCTTCGACGCCACTCATGTAAACCCCTAACGCTGTACTCGTGTAACGACAGTCTGACGATCGGAAACAAAAAGGCCCGTTTCCGGGCCAAGTATCTGGATGCACATCTTCTAGTGGACGTAGTTAGCGTTTTGGCTGCTGGCGGCGCAGATGGGCATTGATTTGTTGACGGCGCCGGCTGCAGGCTTGGTGATTGCCCTGGGCGCGCCACTTGCCGCACTGATCACACACGCTGGTGTGATCCAGGTTCCAGGGAAAGCGGCGCAGCGGTGTCGCGCCACGGTCATTGGTCATGGCGTGACGCTCCCCGCGTGGTCGGGGTGGCCAGCAGTTGACTGATCACGGCGACATCCGTTTCGCTCAGGTCGCCCAGGGTGCTGGCCATCTGGCTGAGGCTTTCCAGGCGCGTTCGGGCTTCAGGAGTTTTCTGCACCAGATAACCGATGACAGCGGCGCCAATGATCGCGGTGGCCACCAGGTGCCGCGCCGGTGTGGTAGCCTTCGTGCCGCTGCTGCTGTGGGTCTGTACTTGCATGGTAGGGTCCTCGGAAGTGGTCGGGTGTCGGGGAGCTGCAACTCCTCGACACTGTTTTCTTAAGGTCAGTCCTGGCGCGCCAGGTGGATCACCAGGCCGTCAAAATTCGGATCATGTTCAACGCATGATTGCCATTCCAACACCCTCAATATCTGTTGCCGGCTGCAGTCGTCGACCAAGATTTCGCGCTGGCCAGCGGCGGCGCGCACTTCCAGAATTTGCAGCAAACCGTCTTCGCCATAAGCGCCGGCCTGAATGATCGGTGCGCTTTCGCCGACAAACTCCAATCGATTCTGAACGGCCTGCAGCTTGTTGCTTTCGCCGTCGCCGGCGTTGCCCATAAACACTTGAATTTGCATCGGTGTAGCCTCCATTTTACGCTTTGAAGATCCAGCACTTGACCGTTGTTGGACGGCCTGGCGCCAGTGGGGTCTTGGCGTTCAGCGCTGCACGTACCGCGCTGTGCACCGCCTTGTTGGTTTCCAGAAACTTGTGCGAGCGCGATTCTTTGAGCAGGTCGCGCAACGTGGCCACGTCCGCCAGCTTCTGTTTGTGTTCGGCGGCGCGTTCGCTGAATTCGTTGAGATTGATCGCAATGACAGCCGGGTCGCTGCTGTGGTCGACCACGGGGTCTTCGCTGAGTGATTGCAGGTAGTCGTAGACCTCCCAAAATTCGGCAACGGCCGGGTGGTCCGAGCTGATCGAGGCCTGGCGCTCGATCGCCATGCGTACGATCTGTCGTTGCGTCGCGGCAACCTGTGGCTCGTCCAGTTTCAAAATCAAACGCAAGGCATCGAGCAGCGAAAGCAGTTGCGCGTGGTTCTTGCTGATCCGCTCGACGCGGATGTACCCGCGCAGGTCGTAACCGCAGCTGCTGCAGTTGCCCTGTTCGTTGGGATACTCGGTGCCGCAGGCGAAACAGTGGGTGTGCAGGCGGCGCAGCCTGGCTTCGTGTTCCGGCATGCGCTGGGCAAAAAGCTCGAGCACGGCCGACTCCTTGCCGACTGCCCGAATCAGGAAGTGACTCAGCATGGTGCCGTCCAAGGTGTTCAGCTTGTCCGCCGCTACACGGCTTTGCGCGGTGACGATCGGGCGGACGAAATGCAGTTTGACGATCCGCGTCATGATCGCTTCATGGGCAACCACCGCAGCGTTCTGGCTGATGGCGATCGTGCCGCGAAACGGCGGTTCGTAGGTTTCGTTGCCGGCGGTCTTCACACCTTTGGTGGCGAGGGTGCCGCCGCCGTAATAATCCTTCAACTCATCCCATTCAAAGGTCTTGGCGTGCGATCGATCATCGCCGTGGCGGTCAGCTTCGAGGAACACCACGGGCATGCCGGACACTTGTCCCATGAGTCGCGAGCGACCGGCTTTGGTCGACTTCATCGGATCAAAGCCTTCATAACCTTCGCGGCCGAGCAATTTCCACAACAGGTTGAGCAAGGTGGTCTTGCCGGCACCGGCCTCGCCTGTGGCTTCCAGAAACGGGAATGACTTGTAGCGTGTCCGAATCTGCTCACAGAACAACGAGCCGAAAAAGAACACCAGGGCCACCAGACCTTGCGCGCCGAAGCACGTCCACAGCAACGGCAGCCAGTCTTCGTTGAAGTCCTTGCCGTCGCGCTGCAGTTTGATCGGCACCCCTTTTTGCAGCGTCTTCAAACGCAGTTTGCCGAACTCGAAATAGTCTTCGCTGTTGACCTTGTAGGTGACGCCATCCCTGACCGCAATGTCGCCGTAGACGTAGCAGCCGTACTCCTTGCTATAGCCCACATAGTCAATCGTCGACACGGTTTTGATGCCGAACAGTTGATCCTTCATGAGCTTGTCCAGCTGTTGCCCGCTACCGGTGTACATCGCGCCGGCAGCCATGCCCAGCAGTCGCTTTTTGAATTCGCTGGCAGCGGCGAGTTGTGCACTGGTGAAAGTGTTCTTCACGCTTTCGGAGTCGTGCGGAAAATCGACGCGCAGGTAGTACCAGGACTCGTCCGTAATTTCGTTACGTTGAAAATACAAGGCTTGTGGGTAGCAGTTGGCGATCTCGACGACGCTGCCCGACTGCTGCAGCGCTTTCTCGCGCTGCTGTGCCTGATTGAGCAACTGGTCGTCGTGGTTCTCGCTGTCCTCGATGTCCTGCATCGCCCGGTTGAATTTCTCCATGTCCAACTTGAACCAGTACAGGCGGCTACCGAAGCCGAGGTGGAATTCACCGCGCTTGTTCCAGTCGTACATCAGCAGCGCTTTTTCCGCGGCGCTGTCGGCCAGCAGCAGGGCACCGAGGTGACGCGCCTGTTTCAGATCCGCCGCGACCTGGTCGGCACGCACGCTTTCGTCTTCGATGAAACTCCAACGCTGATGCAGGTCGTTCCAATCAGCCTTGCGGCCGTCACGCAGCGGGATCTGTGCCGCCTCACAAACGAACCCTAAAGCTCGCGCCTGTTTCGCCCAGCGCTTGGTGTAGGCGTGGGCGCCTGACTCGTTGTCGAGTGCCCACACTAGCTTGGGCAGCTTGCCGTCACGGTCACGGGCAAGCGCCCGCAGCGATTCTTCGGGGAAGGCATTCGAGGACATGGCCGACACGGCGACGATGTCGTTGTGCACCAGGGCGATGGCGTCAAAGATGCCCTCGACAATCCAAATCTCTTTTGCTTCCAGCAGATCCACACAAGGCGGACACCACCAAACGCCGCGATAGCTTTCCTTCGATTTGAACCGGGCTTTCATCTTGCCGAAACGGTGCGGGCGGTCGATCAGGCGTTCCCACCAGCCGCCTTTCTCCAATGCGAAGCGCACCGTGGCACTGCCGGCGTTGTGCTCAGGCGAGTAGAAGCTTTCTTGGGTAAACCAGCCCTGGATCAGCTCGATGCGAAAGCCCCGAGCGAACTCCAGATAGGCGCGAGCGGTGGCGTTGGGATGTTGGTCGGTCGCCGGCGCACGCTTGCTCCAGTCTTCAAACAGGTCGTCGTACAGCTCCTTCACATGCATCGTGTGAGCGCATTTCTCAGGTCTGCCGCAGATCACCATCCACGGAGCATCAATACGGGTGTACAGCGTCTTCTGTCGGCACTTGGGGCAAATACCACCGCGCATGTAGTCGGCGTTTGACCGTTGCTTAAGCCCGTAATCGGTTTTCAGGCGCTCGATCACGTCGCTGCGCAATTGCTCTTTCATGGATTACTTCGCTTTCTTGAGGCAGTAGGAGAGGGCGCCAATCAGGTGTTTCTGAGCGGCCATCACGGGGCAGTTGGCGAGGATTGAGCCGTGGCGCAATCCATCGGGGATGAGACGGAATTGATCTGCGTACCAGAGTTCATTGAAGCTGAGACGGTACTGCTCGCGCAGATTGGCCAAGAGCGCTTGAGCCTCTACGGGCGTCAGTTTTGCGTTGATGTTCAGGGCGTTTTCCATCGTCAAACCTCAATTTCGGGCGCAGCTCACCCAAACCCACGGCGGTGGGACAGGGGATTTATTGGTTGGGTATTACGAAGCGGTGATGCGGAAGCGCCCGTTATCGGGAGCAATGAGGATGCGTTCGTAGATCAGGCTGACCGGGATTGCCCAGGCGTTGCCGGTGGCTGTATCGAAAATCACGGTGTGTGTGGAGGTGCTGTTAACGGTGTCCAGTCGTTGCCGATCGCTTACCGCTGACATTTCACTGTTGGCCAGGTGCACCAATCGCTCGGCGTGCTGAGTCGTCGCGTTGTAATCCGTCACGAGGTGCTGAACCGCTCTGGTGAACAGTTGCTGATCGTCACCCAGGTGTTCGCATTGATGCCGTTCAAGAAAGGAGAAGGCTGCGGCTTTGAGCATGTCCTGATATTCCTGTACTGCCGGCAAGTTGTTCATTGGGTTTTCCCCGGTTGGGCGCGGTACAAGGCGATTGCTGCCAGCACTTCGGCGTGGCGCGCGGCCATGTGGATGTTGTGAGCGGCGAGGATGCGTTCGGCTTCCTCTACGCTGATTGAGCCGTCTTCCAACGCCTGAGCGATCGCCTGGTCAACGCAGCCTCGTTTCGCTGATACCTGCACCGATCGGGCATATAGCTCGACGTTGTCCAGTTTTTCTGGATCAGCAACAGCTACAAACAAACCGCCATACATCTGCGCGACGTAGTTCGGAAAGTGGCTGGTGCCGCTGGCTTGCTCCAGCAGGAGAACCTGTGCGTCCGTCAGTGGACTGCAGCCAGCGTTTTCATAGGCGTGGTTGTCGAACTTTTTGACTTTCATTCCCAGGCGAGCGGCAGCGCCTTTTCGTCCATCCGGAAAGCTGTGAATGATTTGGCGCATCGCTTCCTTGCGCGTATCTAGAACGGGGCTTTTCATCTTCTACTGTTCCCTGTTGGTCAGTGCCTTTACTGTTCGATCACGCCGTCTTTGATGCCAAGTAGAACGGCGGCGCGATGTGCCTCCCCACGGCGACAATGGCTCTGACCTCTCAGCACCGCATACACGGTGCTGGGATTCAGGTTGTTCAATTCAGCAAAGTTTTTCGCGGTCTGGCCACGCTTCTCCAGCGCTTCACGCGCTTGTATGCGGGCTTGCTCGGTGATGGTTGTGTTGGGCATAGTGCAATTCCTTGCGTTTTCGTGTGATGACAAGCGCAGGATGTGGCAAAAAACTGCCATTGTAAATATCTGAGTGGAAAAAAATTGACCCTGTCCGAAGAGATTGGCGCCCGCTTGCGACAATTGCGCGCTCAAGCTGGGCTGACGCAAGATCAGCTAGCTGAAAAACTTGGTGTCTCAAAACGAACTCAAGGAAATTACGAATCTGGGGCGAGTGATGCCCCCGCGTCTTACCTGAGCCTTGCTGCAAGCGAGCTGGGATTTGACGTTGCTTTCATCGTCAATGGCATCCGCACCACGCTTCCGAATGAAGCGCTTTCTGAAGTGGAGGATTGCTTGATCACTCAATACCGAAGCATCGCTCCTGGTGACCAAGAAGCAATCCGCCGGTTTTTGAAAGCAATGGCTGATGACGCAGCTCGTCAGCGGACTTAACCCGTTACAAAGCTCGTTAAACATTAGCCGCCTCATCGTTCTAAAACCGGTCCTCATTCCGTCAATGCCGATTCAGCCATGCACTTTATGGAGTAGTCAGCATGTTGGATCGCGTCAAAAAAGAATCCGTTAGCTTGGGCTTTGCCGAGTTTAAATGGCATAACCTGAGCAACGCGGAACGCCGCCTAATTGACCTCTACCGGTCTCTGAGTGAAAAGGAGCAAGGTCAGCTCCGTCGGCTTTCTGAGATTCTTGCCATTAACCCTGAAGACTCAGCCAACCGCTGATGCCTTGATCACTTAATCCTGATTTGGTGTCACGATCGTCGACGTTCTGGAGTCGGCGATTTAGGCTCATGCCACCGCTTGCGCGCCGAGTTGTTCGAACAGCTCCCGCTGTTTCGCTCGGGGCATTTCCCGAAGACGATCAAACAACAGTCGGTCGAAAGTCTGCGCCGACGGACTCAATGTGTGCGAGAACGTCAGGTGGGCCACCCATGTGTGCCCGCACTGGACGTCCAGGCACTGGCAGTAAAGCGTCACAAAATCTGGCGACTGCGGTTTGCTGTCGCGAATTAAGCCCTTGTTCCCGCACTTACATGTCACTCTCATATGTCCCTCCCCAGGGCAGCTGATCGCCACCATATTGCCACACCGCTAGGTGGTTTTCTCTGTAGGCGTCAATTCAGGCAGTTGTATCGACTGGGTTTGTTTGTTCTTTCCAGTTGAATCGCCTGTCTTCGCGAAGGCGCTCATTTAGCTGATTGAACAGCTGGCAGATCGGTCTGATTTCGTTGCTCGTATACACACGATCGATCTTTTCGATGTCGCCGAAACCACCGTTGTTTTCCGGAATGATGCCGGCCAGTGCCGGGTTCATACGCCATGCAGCGATGACATCGTTTCGGGTGATGTTCTTCACCTTCTCCAGTTCGTCTTTGGCCTGGAAGTCCCCGACGGGGATAATCTGGATCGCGTTTTCTTTGCCGTTGGGGATGTTGACGAACATTGAGCGGAAGTTGCCCACGCCCTTGCTTGCACTGATCTGTGCGCGCAGTTCGTCTTCGTCCTCTTCGGTCAGGTCGGGATCGTTGGTGTAGAAGATATAGCCGGCGTGCGCACCGTTGCTGTAGTAGCGACGGCGGAAGAGGGTGGCCGCCTCATTGAGCAGCAGCGCCTGTAGGCCGCCCAAATAGTCCGGGATCCCGTAGATGTTCTGTTCCACGTCGTAGTCCAGGACGTGGGAGATCTCGTGCTGTTCGAACTCCATTTCCTTGTTGTCGGGCAGCAGCATCACGAAACCGCCGTCGACTTTCACGCGCATGTTGATAGCCGGCAGGTGCTGCAGCTCCAGCACCTGGCCGAATGCGTTGGTGTCGTTGTAGAAATACGCTTCGCCAAAAACCATGTAGTCCAGCCCTGCACGCCCCATCGTCTCCGTGCTGCAGCCGGCCGAGGCGATGAACTCACGCAGCAGCAGGTTGCGCTTGAACTTCGGAATGGCGCCGTGGTGCGCGTTGGCGCGCAGCAGCTTGGCCAAGCCTGCCCGGGACACCGGCGGTTTGTAGATCTTGCCGTCGTCGCTGGGGAACACACCCACGTACTCGCCAATGTTGCCCGACAGCACCTGTTCCGGTTCCCCGAACGTAAACGAGCGCATCGGCTGTTGCGTTGGTTGGGCTACGTGTTGCTTTCTGCGCTTGCGGTTGGCCATGGCTGCTCTGGTTACTCGTGACGTAGCGGCTGCGACGCCGCTTGTTGGTGTTCAAAGGTTCGTTGGACAGTGCGTGCATCACCGCCCAGGCAATGTCGGCGTGACCGGTGGCTTCGGTACGCGATGCGCTGTAGGTGATCTGGCCGCTGTTGGTGGCACCACGCTTGATGGTCAGGAATGCCTGGGCGATATCGGTCCAGCCGGCGTCCCACTCGATGCGACTGCCTTGGATCGTGTCCTGGGCTTTGAGCACCAGGGCGTTTTTCGCCTCAAGGCTGTAGTGAATGGGTGTCGCCTTGGCGTAGAAGTCGCGCACCAGGTCGAACACGCCGTAACCCACGCCGGTGACGTCAATGCCGATGTGCTGGACGTTGAAGCGTTCGGTCAGTTTCTTGACTTGTGCCGCCTGGTAGGTGAACGAGTGGCCACGCCAGCTGTGCTTCTCCAAGATCCGGAATTTCGCCCCGGGTTCGAGTGGCGGCGCGATGACCACACAGGTGGCGTCGTCGCGGGTGCGGCTCGGGTCATAGCCCAGCCAGACAGGACTGTTGCCGAATGGCCGATCCAGATCCGGGTTGTAGTCTTCCCACAACGACAGATCTGAGTAGCAACGCTCCAGATCCTTGAGGCTGAACGCGCTTTGCGTGCTGTCGATGAATTTGCAGTAGAAGAGCTGCTGAAATTTGTCCTCGTCGTACTCTAGCTGCAGCTGCTCCAGGTCGAAGAGATCGCAGCCGCCGGCGATCGCGTCGTCCAGGGTGATTGTCTTGCGCCATTGGCCGTCCGGACACAACGCACCCTGCGTGTAGGCCGACTCGCTGGGCCACACACCGCCGGCCTTCTTGCCGCGTTTGCTGTTGCGGAATTCTTCGCCTGACCAAAACGGGTACGCCTGGTGCGATACGGCGCTGGGCGTCGAGAAATAGGTTTTTCGCCACTTCTTGTGTGTGCCCATGGCGCTGGCCACGGTGCTGAGTTTTTCGAAGTCGCGAATCCAGAAATATTCGTCCACGTAGACGTGGCCGTGGTAGCCCTGGGCGGTGCTGCTGTTGGTGCTGAGAAAGCGCAGTTCGGCACCGTTGCTGAGCGTGATCGGGTTGCCGGTCAGCTCGATATCAAACCATTGCTTGGCGAACTGGATGATGTAGCTGCGGAAGATCTCGGACTGCGATCGGCTGGCCGACAGAAACACCTGGTTGTCACCGCTCAGCACGGCGTCCATGAATGCTTCGCCGGCGAAGTAGTAGGTCAGGCCGACCTGTCGGCTTTTGAGGATGTTCCGGACGCGGCGTGTCAGCGGGTTCTGTTTCGCCTCGAACAGCTCTTTCTGGTAGCCGTACATTTTCGAGATGAATTTATCGAGGAAGTCCACTTCGGTCAGGCCACTGACGTCGTTCTTGGCCTTCTTTTCGCGCTTCTTGCCGCCACTTTCTCCTCGTTCACGGCGTTGACCAGGTAGCCGTTCGCGAGGCTCGTCCGGACGATCGGTCGGCGTTGCCGGCGCAGGTTTCGCCGCCAGTTTTTTTAGACGCTCAAGCAGATTGGTCAGCCGCTCCAGTTCATCCAGTTCGGCTTTTGTCAGCGGCTCGATCTTTTCCAGGATCAGAGTGATTCGCCGATTGACCGCGCTCAACGGTTCTTCATCCGTGAGCATTTCGTCCCAGCCGCCTTGGCGGATCCAGTAGTAGACGATGCGGATGTTAGGCAGCTTCAAATGCGCCTGGATTTCCTTCACCGAACAGCGGCGCAGGTAGAGACGTTTTGCAGCTTCTTTGACTTCGGTCGGGTAGTTCATGGGCCGCAGTCTATGCGGCGAAAACGCTGGAAACGCTGCCTGAAATGCGGGGTTGTTCGTAGAGTTTTCTTCTACGAATAGCCCCGAAGCAAAGCGTTTGTTTGGGGCAAATCGGCTCCCTATCGTGGCGGCTCATTCAGCGATTGAGCGCAGTCACCGATCATGCCCCGTTCCCTTGTCTCCTACTGGAAACGCGTTGCCACCAGCGGCCCGACTGTCGATGGCCGCGAGATCCTTCCCCAGGAACTGCGTGACATCGCCGAGACCTACACGCCAACTTTGTACACCGCTGTTATCTGGTGCGAACACGAACGTTGGTTCGGATCCCACGGAACGGTTTTCGCTGTGCGCCTGGTCGAGGAGGGCGACGATCTGGAACCTGGCCAAGTCGCCCTTGAAGCGCAACTGAAGCCAAACGACAAGCTGCTGCGCCTGAACGACGCCGGCGAAAAGCTGTTCACCAGCATAGAGATCAAGCCGAATTTCCGGGGCCGTGGCAAAGCCTACATGACCGGTATCGCCGTCACCGACGAACCCGCCAGCGTCGGCACGCAAGAACTCTACTTCTCCAGTCGCACCAGCCGCGATGCGTATTACGCCGCCTCCCAAGAACTCGGCCCTCTGCGCGAAACCGAAGCGCAGGGCGAGATTGGCCGCCTTGCCAGCATGTTCACCCGCCTGTTCAAGCGTTTCGGCATTGACGACACCGCCACCGAAACCACTCCGCAAACCCCAACCGAGAGCAAACCCCCAATGGATGAAGCTACCGCAACGGCTTTGAAAGCCCTGCTGGCCCAGCTGCTGGTCGTCGCTGCCGGCATTCAGGCCGTGATTGAGCCTGCTGCCGAAGACGCGCCAGAACCCGATCAAGCCCCGATCGATGACGTCAGCGCGGCAGTCGACGAGATCGTCACCACCGCCGAAGAAGAACGCGAATTCAAACGTTCCGGTGGCGGTAACAAGGCCTTGCTGGCGGCGTTCACCACGCTGCAAAAAGAGTTCACTGCACTGAAAAACACCACCAATGGTCGTCAGTTGCCGCGTTCCACCGGCGCCGCCGACAAAGCCAAAGTGCGGGTACTCTGACATGGCCCGTTCCCTGAGCGCCTACGGCGCGAAAATGTATGCGGCAATGCAGCTGGCGATGGCCGAGACCTATGGTGTCGAGCTGTCCAGCAAGATGTTCAGCGTTGAGCCGTCCATCACCCAAGAACTTAACGACGCCATCACCGCCAAGTCGGACTTCCTTTCGCGCATCAACGTCATTGGCGTGAGCGAAATCAAAGGCGAGAAGGTGTTCATCGGCGTGTCTGGCCCGGTCACCGGCCGCACCAACACCAAGACCACCGACCGCGAAGCGAAAGACGCTTCCGAGCTGGACAACACCACCTACGAACTGTCGTCTACCGAATCGGACGTGGGTCTGCCGTACGCAAAAATCGATGCTTGGGCCAAATTCCCGGACTTCCACCAACGCTACTCGGCCGCTGTGCAGAAACAGATCGCCCTGGATCGCATCATGGTCGGTTTCCACGGCCTGAAAGCCGCAGCGCAGACCGATATCGCGGCCTATCCAATGCTGCAGGACGTCAACAAAGGCTGGCTGCAGCAGCTGCGCGAGCAAGCCCCGCAGCAAGTACTGAAGGAAGGTAAAACCGCTGGCAAAGTCATCCTGGGGCCGGACGGTGATTACGCCAACCTGGACGCCCTGGTGCATGACACCAAGCAAATGGTGGACGAACGTCTGCGCGATGGCGGCGACCTGATCGCCATTATCGGCACCGACCTGTTAGCGGCCGACAAGGCCAAGCTGTACGCCAAGCAGGGTGATACACCTACAGAGAAAGAGCGCATCGAGGACGCCCAGGTGATCGCCACTTACGGTGGCCTGCCAAGCTTCAGCGTGCCGTTTTTCCCGGTCAACGGCGTGCTGGTTACCAGCTGGGACAACCTGTCGATCTACTTCCAGGATTCCAGCTGGCGCAAGCAAACCGTGGACAACCCGAAGCGCTCCCGCGTCGAGGATTACAACAGCCGTAACGAAGGCTACGTGATCGAGCAGCTGGAAAAGATCGCGTTCACTGAAAACGTCGAGTTGGCCGCATGAGCCTGGCCCTCGCCCACAAGCGCCGCACTTTGGCACAGGGAACCGCTGCAGTGATCGCTGCTGCAGCGGCACCGCTGGCGTATTCGCCGGCGGAAGCTCTGAGCAGCCCGGCCAATGCCAAAAAGCATCTGCAGCTGCAGGAAGCGGCACTGGCCCAAGACCTGGAGCGCCTGAGCGCGATCAAGGGGCTGGCGGGACGGCAGGCACTCAAGCGTGAGGAACTGCTACCCAAGTATCAGGACTTCATCCAGCGCTACATGGATTCGGGCCTGGTGATGCCGAACCCCGTCCTGGTGCAGGTGATGGTCTGGCTGTTCGACACCGAGCAGTTCGAAGACGGTCTGGAACTGGCGGACTTCGCGATCGAGCAGGGGCAGGAAATGCCGGAGCGCTTTAAGCGCAACGTGCAGACGTTTGTCGCTGACGCGGTGATCGACTGGGCTTTCCGTGAGTACAACGCGGAGCGCAGCCCGGAGCCGTACCTGACCAACCTGCTGCCGCGTGTCGACGGTGAATGGGATCTGCCCGAACAGATCCCGAGCAAGTACCACAAGTTGATCGGCATGCGCGCCATGGAGACCGAGCAGTGGGAAACCGCGCTCCAGCATCTGGAACGCTCCACCGAGCTGTACGCGAAAGCCGGCAATGAGACGCGCATTGCGAAGTGCCGCAAGGCGATCGCCAAACAAACCCCCGCCGTGACCGGCGCCCAATAACCGACTACCCCCCCCAGCGGGGAACTGTGGACGTGTGTCTGCCATTCATGGCCAGCCCCACGAAAAACAGTCTCCCCGCCCTATTCGAGCGGCCAGCAATGAGCTTTTCCGGGAAACCCACCACCTTTGTGGAACAGGCGATTGAGAACGACGGCTTCTGGCCGAACCTCTCCGTGTCCGAGTTTCAGAAGGGCTACCGCCTGCCGGCGGAGTACCTGGTAGACATGCTGGTCACTGATTTGACTACCGCGATGATTGAGATCAATCGCGATCTGGCCAAACGCAAGGGCCAATGGCAGAGCGTGGGCGTCACCACCGTGGAATCTGCGGCCCCTAAGGTGCTGCGTGACGCCACATTTCACGTAGCGACGTACAAGCGCGCCGTGTATTGCCGAGCCAAGGCTAGTTTGTTGACGCAATTCGCCACGGTGAGCCGCCGTGAAAGCGCCGAAAACACCGGCAAAGAATTGCCCGAACGCGGCGAAACGTTCCTGCAGTTCAGCCAGCAGGCGGTTCGCTCGCTGCAGGGGCGCGGCCGCATCACGGCGGCGATCGTATGACCAAGCTGCAGACACTGACCGCGTATCTGTTGGAACGGCGTCTGGTCGAACCTGAACAGCTCGACAGCTGGACGGAGCAGGTCAAGCTTTCGCTGATCTGGAAACCCGACGTCGACGGCATGCACTTCGCCGATATGCACTATCGCGCCGTGATTGTCCTGGAGCGTTTCGCCGCCAATCCGGCCCGCATGATGGCGTTGGTCGGCAGTTGGCTGGAAAACCACGACGCCGATCGCGACCGTCACGAACTGCCGGCGCCGGAATTCCTCGTCGAGCCGTTGGACAGCGATCTGTTTGATGTGGAAGTCACGCTGGAATTCGTCGAACCGCAGTTCCTGTCTGAAGACCCTACCGGCGAGATCGACGCCTTCGGCAAGACCTGGGCTTTTGTCCCATTTGACCTGTGGGTTGCAGAGCGCGGCGAGGTGGCCACCGATGGCCGGCCGTAGCACGTTCGAACTCGACATTCGCGGTCGCTTGGGCGTTCGCGAGCAACTGGCGTTGCTGAGCCTGCCACCGCAATTGCGCCGCCGCTTGCTCAACCAGGTCACCAAACGCGTGCGGACGATGAGCCGCAAGCGGGTGCGTGAGCAGAAGAACCTGGACGGCACGCCCTTCGCCCCACGCAGGGGCGACA
>NZ_CDROCK010000032.1:0-83192 GCF_977020205.1 Pseudomonas sp. AIG
ACCTCGGTCAGTCCCCTCTCCCTCTGGGAGAGGGTTAGGGTGAGGGGCTTTTCAGTTGTGAGGCGAGGATTGCGCTGCGATGTGGCTAGTCATTAGGCCGGCTTGTGCCAGTGATTCACAGGTGTAGGTCCGCACCTTCGACTACCTTTTTCCCGCTACACGTTCGCGCCCAATGGGCCGCACTATTCGGTACAGCGCAAAACTGTGGCATCCGTCCATAAACAACCACCGGGCCGTGAAGCCCGGTGGTTGTTGGCAAGGCGCAGATCACCTCTGATGTTTATTTCACCTCGGTCAGTTTCACATCATCGACCAGCATCTCGGTCAAGTTCCGCAGGTATTTGAATCCTTCTTGTTTCTTCCCCCAGCGATCAATGAAAAACAAGCCGTGGTCATTGACCTGGATCGGTGTCACAACGATGTCGCCGGTCTTGGATTTATGCACCAGACGGGGCCCGCCCGTGCCTGTATTTTCGATCATGAACATCCCGGAATCGGTCAGTTTGCTGCGGCTGACAGCCGGCGTCGGGTCGGGTTTATTCTTTCCGGCGACGGCCACTTCCAGCAGGAAATCGCTGCGCAAGGCACGGCTATTGGTGCCGCGTTTGCTGTCCACCACTTCCCACGCCCCGCGATGGATATCTCTGGCCAGATCCGGAGCGGTGTCGCGCACATGGAGGCTGACCGCCGAGAGGGTATCCGCCAGACCCGGCACACCCAGGTTGTAGTTGGTGTGGGCGTTGCCAATGAGCGCCACCCATTTATGCGGTCCGTGTGCCAGTTGGTCGGCTTCGATCACTTGGGTGGCGAAATAGCTGAACATCTCGTTTCGCGAGATATCTTCGTCAGACACACCCTTGAGGTGGTAGGACGCCGTGCAATCGAGTGCCCTGATACGGATGTTGTATTTGGCCGCCGCCTGACAGACCGCTGTGTACGTATCGTTACCGTCATGGGTGGGCATGTGGCCACGGTCCTGAACGCTCAAATAAGCCTTCAGTCTGTCCGGCATGCGCTGTGTGCGATAAAAAATATCCAGGTCGGCCTGGTGCAAGTCGGTGAGCAGATGTTCCACGTAGAGCGTGTCATACCCGGCTTGCTTAAGAGTCTTCATGTACTTTTTCAGCAACGCTTTGCTCGAAACGTGTGCATGAACCTCGCCGATCAACAGGTTCAAGCGGTCGTCGGCCAGCAACCGCAAAAACGCTTCGAACGTGGTGTCTGAGGTGAGCGTCGGGAGCGTGGCCGCTTCGGCGGGGGTGTAGTGAGCAAAAGTGTCCCTGGCCTTTTTCTCCAGACGCCCGCGGTTGGCGATGAACGCATCGAACGCCTGTTTTTCACTCGGTACGGTCGGGCTATAGCGTGAATCCATGGCGTAGGGTTGATGCAGCATTTGCGCGATATCGTCGCGCATGGGGGGCGCAATATCGTATTCGCTGAAATGCTCGACAGCAGGGGCAATCGCTGCTGGCCGGGAGACGGGCTGAGGCGCCTTGTACGCGGTCGGACATTGCACCCGATAATCGCCCCTGGCGGCCGTATCCCCGGCGATGGCACCGGGTGAATCGAGGGCGATGCGTGCCGGCTGATCCAGTGCGACATCTTCCACGCGCACGGCGACAGCCGCGTGCAGGTCGGCCAGACCGGGGGTCTTGTCGAAGGTGCTCATGCGTGATTGTTCGGTGAGGACTACCCAGCGCTCCTCGGGTGCATCGGCGATATCGGCGGCCAGCGTCTTGTGCGAATAGAAATTCCTGATGCTGTTGCTGCGAGGCGTCAATGGCGACACGTCGGCCAGTACCAGGGCCCCCTCCAGTTGGTAGCTGGTCGAAGCATCCAGCGCATGGATCTTCAGACCTTTTTCGCGCGCTGTACGCACCAGTGCCAGATAAGAGAATGGTGCGTTCTTCTCATGTCCCAGCGCACGGTCGACGGCTTCAAGATGGTTTTTGATGTGTCTCCAGGTTCCCCCCTTGTTCATTTTTTCCAGCTTGATATTGAAGACATCGCCCGCCAGGTATTCCACGTAAAGTCGCTTGAAGCCGTTGCTGACGAGTGCGTCCAGATGATCGATCAGCAGTTGTTTGCTGGCGATCGAACCAGGCTGGGCGCCAATGACCAGATTCTTCCCTTTGACCGCGTCGCTGCTGATCAACCGCGCAAATGACAGGTCGTCGGCGACTGGCGGGACTTCGGCGCGGGCTGGCAGCGGGGCACGTCCGGCGAAATGAGCGCTGGCGTCTGTGGTGAGCTTTTCAACCTGCTTCAGGTAGGCGGTGCGTGTCGAGGCGAGTTCATTGACTACGCCGATAATCACCAGGTAGGGACCGGTGGTTACATCGTCCTGACTGCGCAGGAGGATGTCCTCCCGGGTTTGCGGGTTCATCACCGTTTCGATGCGCTGCCGGTATTTGCGCTCCACGCCATAGACCTTGTGCGGACCGGGTGTCTGCGGCACGGCCTGGTACTTGGGCGCGCCGCCGACCACGCCGCTGCGCACCATCATCCCGTCGGAATTGCGCACAGTCAGGATGCCGGTAGAAACCAGGTCGGGGGAATTCGGCTTGCTCCGATAGAGCAGATAACGACCGAGTGCATCTGGACTGTTTCCGGTAAAGAACAGCTGGTTTCGGAAAACCACCACGCGCATGTCATCCCAGTCAGGTTGGGGTGTCACTTGATCGATCACGGACATGACATTCTGTTGTTCGCTGCTGGCACTGGCACTGGCACTGGCACTGGCGCTGCTCTGACGCAACGGCCGGCGCACGGGCTTGAGCGAACGCAGCGCCGGGCGCAGGTCGGTCAGCACCGCGCCGGCACTGTTGAACAGATAACCGAGCAAATGCTGGAAAGCTTCGCCGTGGTCACCCTGGCGGTAAGCGTGCAGGGCGAGCATGGCGTCCTTGAACGCCAGGAGCAGACCGGTGCTCAAGCTCAGCAGCGGGAACGGCGCCGTGGCAATGGCGCCGATCCATTCGACACTGGTCCAGACCAGACTGGCGATCATCTCTGCTCGGCTGGTGGTGGTCGCGTTGACGTCGTCGATGCGCCGTTGCAGCTTCATGTCGTAAAGGGCTGTGCACAGATCACTGACCGCCGCGACCGCGCGGGTCGAGTCGTAACGTGCTGGGCTGGGTGTGGTTTTGTTGAGGTCTTTGGGCAGCCCTTTCTTGATGTTTTCAAGGTGCGTGCGAACCCGGTTCCGGGCGCTGACGCCGACGCGCAAGGTCAGGTATTCGAGCATGCCGGACTGTTGCTGGAGCAGGTAATTGAACAGCCGTGCCTCGCGAAAACCGACACCGTCGGGCGCATCGGGTGTGTAGAGCAGAACCGGGTTGTCGCCATGGCTGAACAGCCATGCATCGAGCACCCATTCGCCGTCGATCATCAACCGGTGGAGCGGATATTTCGTGCGCACGGGGCCGGACGTCTCAGCCATGCTGTCGATACTCTGCTCCAGCCATTGCAGATCATGGCTGGCGATATGGCCCTGCAGCTGGCATTCCAGCGCGGCGCTTTTCATCTGGCGCTGGGTAATGGCCAGGGTCGCGTTGCGCCGAAATTCGTAGCCTTCGCTCGTCGAACGTTGCAGGTCAGCCTTGACCTTGTCGATGTAGCGCTGGCCGATCCACACACCGGTGACCGAGCGCGCGACATTCTGTGCGGTCAGGTTGCTGATATCGATACCCGGCGGGCCTTTGAAGCGCGCCGCGCGGGCAAATTTCTCATCGAGAAAACCGACGCCGTCGGCGTAGCCGTCGCGATAAAGCGTGGTGTAGGTCAAAGGTTTTGGCGTCCACGAGCGCACGAGGGCGGTCGGCGCGAACGCCCACACCGTATCCGGGTCGACATCGTTGGCCGGACGCTTGAGCAGGCGGTTCAAGCTGATTTTTGCTTGCTCGTGTACGTAGTCATCAAACGCCGGAAAGCGACTGCCCGATAAGGCGTGGCGGTTGAACGCGCGCAGGGCGCCTTCAGCGTCTTCGCTCAGGGTCGTCAGCTTGCGGCGGTTGGCAGTGCTGGTCGAGCGGTACCACAGCGGAGTGCTGAAATCGTAGTCGTCGATCCGTGTGGCGAGCACATGTTCAGCCATCGCGCGCAGGCAAGCGGGATGACTGCCGATGTGATCGAACGTGACCTTTTGATGCTCCAGCGCCTCAGGCTTGAAGCTCAGCCCGGCCAACACGTGGCGCAGCTTCGGGCGAAAGCGCATGGGCGCCCGGCTGATCAGGTAGCCGGCCATGCTCTCGGCGACATCACTGTGCCTGGCCCAGCCAAGCAAGTGGGTCTGGCATTCGCGCTCGCTGTCGAAGGCCTGGAATTGTTGCGCTCGCGGCGCCTGTGGCGTGCACAGCAACAGCCGTTTGAGCGTGCCGCCGTCATCGTTCTGGCGCAGTACCCACAAGCCCTGCAACTGCGCGCCGTGCAGCGACAGGGTGGCGGCGTGCAGATGGCGATCGCTGCCGTTACGCAGACGCTGAATCAGTTGCAGATCACTGTCGAGCAGGTGCCCTTGCAGCACCGCCGTGTGAGCGAGGGCGACGATGCGGCGATCGAGCATCTGCTCGATGGCGGGTTTGATCGCGGGCTTGGCCTGTAGTGCTTTTTGCAAGTGATTGAAGTCGATACGAGGCTGCAGCTCCACGGCTTGCTTGATCAGCCAGGCCGGCGTCACGTCTGCGTAGGTTGGCGGCAAAGGCGCGTCATCGTAGGTGAGGGTGGTGTACTTCAAAAACGCCGAGCCCGGTAATTCATCGCCGGTGTGCGGGCCGCGCAAGGACAGCTCGAGCAGACTGGATTGATGCACATAAACGCCGTAGCCCGGCACTCGGCGATCGGTCGAAATGCTTAACTTTTCCGGCTCGAGATCGTCGATTTCCAGGTCTTCGCTCAGGCGCTCCAGCCATTGCTGGCGGGCCAGTGCCGTCAGACTGCCTACCGGCTCCATCAGGTCGAGCAGGTGTTGCCGCGCCTGCTGGTAATTGCCTAGATGCTGCGCCAGCGCGTCTTTTTGCGCGGTGCTGGCGCTTCGAAACCAGTCCGGTGCGCTGTCGCGCAGGTGGCGTTCGAACAAGGTTTGCGCGCGTAATGCCAAGCGCGGCGTGATATCCGGCAGGGCGGCGGCAATTGCGCGTTGCAGCGCGGCGAGCAATTGCTTGGGGTCTTGCTGCGGGTTATCGGCGAAGCTCAAGGCGCGCTCGATATCCTGCGTGCGTTTTTCGATCAGCGCATCGTAGGTGTGTTCGAACAAGGGTTTGCTGTCGATCGGCGCGAGCAGCAGCGGCCAGATGCCTGCTGCGCCCACCGCGTGATAGCGCGTCGGCAACATGGACATGAACTCCTCGCTACCGCTGGCGTGGTTCAGCGATGTTCGCAGTTGGCTGTCGAGATCAGCAAGGGAGTTGAAAAACTCGATACCTCTTGCGGGGGTGAACAGCAGGGCGAAACCCATGCTCTGGTCGGTCTGCAAGTCCTTGACGCGGCGAGTGTCTTTTTCCGTGACCACAAAGGCGCCGGCCAGCTCAACGGTGGTGTCTTGATAGCTGAACTGCAGCGCGTACATGGCCGGACGCAGCATCGGCACCGCATTGAGTTTTTGCAGCAGTTCGCCGGCTTGCGGATGCAGCAGGCGGTCGGTGACGGCCTGTCTGGCTTCGTGGCCGATGGCGGTGAAGCCTGCGTCATATTTGAGGAAGGTTTTCGCCGGTTTGTCGTCGATCCGGTCGCGTTGATCCATGTTGATCAGTTGAGTGGTCAGTCTGACTTTCAGCGTGGCAATCAGCTGTTGGCCTGCATCGCTTTGCAGATCGCTGTTTTCCAACGCCTGATACAGCGCGCGGCTGCGTTGCAGGTAGCTTGTTCGGTAGGTTTTCAATTGTGCTTCGAGGCGTTTCAGGAAGGCCTGTTCGCGGGTCGGTTTTTGTTCGGGAAGCAGTGGAGTTTGTGTATCGAACAGGTGATGGGCGATCGCGTTGAGATCGCTTTTGATCTCTTCGGGGGAGGGCGTTGTGGCGGGGTTCATGGGCGCTTTCCATGCTGAGGGTGAGGGGGCAGCATGGCGAGGGGCAGTGGAGGGCGGGTGGTATCTATGTATAGGAGGGGAGTGATCTCTCGATGTGTTCGAGTGCGTCGAACGGCCCTCAGACCTGCTCGCGAAAGCGCTGTTTCAGTCACCCAAACGGCTGAATGGGCTGACGCCTTCGCGAGCAGGCTCGCTCCCACAGGGAGTTAGCTGTGTGTTGGGGATTGCGCGATTTCGTGGTTATCCAGCACGCGGTTCACCGCCAGTTCGGCGAGCATGATGATCTGCTGGATCGCCAGAATCGTCCGTCGCTGCGGCAGGTCGATGTAGGCGGCGATGTCGCTGGTCATCAGGCTGGCCTGGGCCAGGGATTCGCAGGCGTGGACCAGCAGGCTTTCGCTGTCTTGCTCGGGCGCGACCTGGAACATGGTGCTGGGTTTGTGGAAGCGCAGGGTTAACGCGTTGGGCTTGAGATAGTGGTCGAGGGCGCGTTCGGCGGCTTCGTGGAATTTCTTGGAATCGGGGGATTCGTAGGGCGAGGTGTCGTTGGTTTCGGGGGGATTGGGTGTTGGCTTTTTCATGATGAATACTCAGTTGGTGAAAGTGGAGCTGCCTTCGATTGCCGCGACGCAATCTGAGGTGGCAGCTGTACGCGGGTTCGCGGACCGATAACTGAGAAATCGGCATACCCCCAACGAAGGTATCCCGCGCACAGCCGCCATGACACAAACAACGGGCACCGAGGTGCCTTCAGGTTGGCGATTATGCATCAGTTATCGGGCCGCGACGCCCGTTCGCTGAATTTGCAGCGACCCCCAGAGCCTATCCAGCCAATTTCCGAGGCACAACCGACGCGACTTGTCGGAAAACTCCGCGCAATTTTCAACGTCTGTAGGACGAGCACATTTCCCACAGATAAACACTTTTCAACCTGTGGGAGCGAGCTTGCTCGCGAAAGCGGTGTGTCAGGCACCGTAGATGTTGAATGTGCTGACGCCTTCGCGAGCAAGCTCGCTCCCACAGGGTTCTGCGGTGGGTTCAAAATTGGCGTGCACAAAAAAAGGCGATGTCCCTCACGAGACATCGCCTTTGTTTTACCGCCGCTAAAACTTATTCCGGCAGTTTGTACGCAATCACGTAGTCACCCATCTTGGTGCCCAGCGAACCGTGACCGCCGACAACCAGCAGCACGTATTGCTTGCCGTCCTTGCCGGTGTAAGTCATCGGAGTCGCTTGACCACCTGCTGGCAGACGCGATTTCCACAGCTCTTTACCGCTGTTGACGTCGTACGCACGCAGGTACTGGTCGAGGGTGCCGCTGAGGAAGCCGACGCCGCCAGCCGTGACCATCGAGCCGCCCATGCTTGGGACGCCAAGGGTGAAGCCGATCGGGATGGGCGAGCTGTCGCGGCTGGTGCCGTTCTTGCGTTTCCACACGACTTTGCTGGTGGTCAGGTCGATACCGGCAACGTAACCCCAGGCCGGGGCCTGGCACGGTACGCCGAGTGGCGACATGAACGGGTGCATGATCACGGCGTATGGCGCGCCAGTGTTCGGTTGCACGCCAGCGGTTTCGCTTTCGCGTTTGCTGCCGGCGGCGACTTGCTCGCGTGGCACCATTTTCGAAACGAAGGCCATGTAGTTCGGGCTGGTGAACAGCATTTGGCGAACCGGGTCGACCGAGACGCCGCCCCAGTTGAACACGCCGACGTTACCCGGATAGATCAGGCTGCCCTGTTCCGACGGCGGGGTGTACTGGCCTTCATAACGCAGTTCCTTGAACTGGATGCGGCACAGCATCTGGTCGAACGGGCTCGCGCCCCACATGGCTTTTTCGGTCAGTTCCGGGGCCAGCAGGTTGAGGTCCGAACGGGCCTGGGTCGGTGCGGTGTGGTCGCCTTTCACGGCGCCCTGCGGGACCGGGATTTCCTTGATCGGAATGATCGGCGTGCCGTCACGACGGTCGAGGACGTACAGGCTGCCCTGTTTGGTCGGGGCGATCAGCGCCGGTTTCACGCCGTCGGCGGTTTTCATGTCGAGCAGGGTTGGCTGGCTGCCAACGTCCATGTCCCACAGGTCGTGGTGAGTGAACTGGTAGTTCCAGCGCACTTTACCGGTGGCCAGGTCCAGGGCTACAACACCGGCGCTGAATTTCTCGGCGCCCGGGGTGCGATCAGCGCCCCACTGGTCTGGGGTCTGGTTGCCCAGTGGCAGGTAAACCATGCCGAGTTTTTCGTCGACACTGGCCAGCGACCACATGTTCGCCGAGTTGCGGCTGTAGGTTTCGCCCGGTGCCAATGGCTCGGTGGCGTCTGGCTTGTCGCTGTCCCAGTTCCACACGAGGTGGCCATCGCGCACGTCGAAGGCGCGGATCACGCCCGATGGCTCGTTGGTCGATTCGTTGTCGGTCACGTGACCGCCCATGATCACCAGATCACGGGTAATCGCCGCTGGCGAGGTGGAGTAGTAGCCGCCAGCGGTGAACGGGCCGATGCCTTGGGTCAGGTCAACCACGCCGTTTTTGCCGAAGCCTTCGCAGATCTTGCCGGTGTCGGCGTTCAGGGCGATCAGGCGGGCATCAGCGGTTGGCAGGTACAGACGACGCGGGCAGGCCTGAGCAACGGCTTTGCCGGCTTCGGAAATCACCGCGGAGGCGGCGTTTTCAGACTTGGCGTAAGCGGCTTCGTCGTAGTACGACACGCCACGGCAGGTCATGTGGGCGAAGCCTTTGAAGCCGACCGGGCTCTTGATCTGCGGGTCGAAGCGCCACAGTTCTTTACCCGTGTCCGGGTCCAGGGCCAACACTTTGCTGTGCGCGGTGCAGGCATAGATCATGCCGTTGGCTTTCAGCGGGGTGTTTTCGTTGGTCAGCTCGACCGGGTCATCCGCGGTCGGCAGGTCGCCGGTCTGGATGCGCCAGGCTTCTTGCAGCTTGCCGACGTTGGCTGGGGTGATCTGCTTCAGCGGCGAGTAACGGTCACCGAACTCGGTGCGGCCATAGGCCTGCCAGTCGCCATCGGGCATGGCTGGCGCGGTGCTGGTGGTGTCCGCGGTGTCGCGGCCCAGTTCACCGAAGGTTTCGCCCGGGTGGGTGAACAGGCTGGCCAGAGCGGTGACGCCGGCCAGCACCACAGCGACGGTCAAACCGCCAGTGCCCATCGGTGCCGGGCCGTTAAGCAACAGCGGACGACGGAACCACGGCAGCAACATCACGAAGCCGAGGACAAACCACAGGGCCAGACGTGGCACCAGTTGCCACCAGTCCAGACCCACTTCCCACAGCGCCCAAACGGTGCTGGCAAACAGAACGATGGCATACAGGCCCAGTGCCGCGCGACGGCGCATCAGCAACAGGATGCCGCTCAGCGCAATGCCGATACCGGCCAGCAGGTAGTACAGCGAGCCGCCGAGCATGCTCAGCTTGACCCCACCGGCCAACATGGCCAGGCCCATCAGTAGAAGCAGAATGCCGAGCAGGCTCGGTAGCAAACGGCCCCGACTCGAAGCACTTTCGGTGCTCATAGTGTGATTCTCCGTGACGTTTTATGTAGTCCCGCGCTGTAGTCACTGTAGATGACGATTTGGCGTGGGCATGGTTCAGATAAAAACTTGTCTAGCTAACGAATTTCATTTGTGTAGGAGTGAGCCTGCTCGCGATGGCGGTGTGTCAGGCAATATCTGTGGTGGCTGACTTACCGCTATCGCGAGCAGGCTCACTCCTACATTGATCCGTGGTGTGCTTTAGAACGAGGACTGGATCTTGATCCCGCCGATCAGGGCGTCGTCGACGTCGTTCACGCCACCGGGGTGGCGGATGTATTGCAGGTTCGGGCGCACGGTCAGCCAGTTCGTTACATGCACGCCGTAATACAGTTCGGCGCTGTATTCGGTGTCTTGCGGCGGCAGGAACGACGGATCGTCGTAGTCGTACACCGCGTTGGCGCGGTTACTGGCTTCGGCGTTTTTGCGCAAGGCCGGGTTGACGTGCACGCGGGCGAGGGCGAAACCGATGTCATCCTTGGCGCGCGCATCGAACGGGCCTTTGTAGGTGATGCCGGCCTGCACGTAGTTGTCGATCGCGTTGGTTTTCTTGTCGTGCATCGTGCCGTTGGCGAACACGCTCAGGCCACGGGAGTTGTCGCTGGCCATGCTGGTGATTTGCTGTTGCACACCGAGCCATACGCCGTGTTTGCTCGACGCGCTGCGGTAGGCTTCGCCGCTGAGAGCCGCCGGTTGGCCGTGGCTGTCTTTATAGACGTCGCTGGCCTTGGCGTTGCTGTAGTAGTAACCGGCGCGGTATTCGCCCGGCAGACCGTTGAGTTTCGGCGTCCACACCAGTTCGATCGGCAGGATCGCGCCCTGGGTGCCGCTGCCGCTGAGTTTGAAGCCGTTGCCGCGATCGAGGTTCGACGGGTTCTGCTCGTAAGCGCCGACCTGTGCATACAGTTCCGGGGTCAGGTGATATTTGACGCGCATCGCCCACTGGCTGACCGGCCAGTTGTACCAGATGCCGCCGACCCAGTTGCCGACCTGCGAGCCGCAGAACGCGAGGTTCTGGAAGTCGCACGGGAAGCTGTTGAAGTCTTCGCCTTCGCCGAAACGGCCGACTTTGATGTCGAGTTTCTGATCGAAGAATTTCTGCTGATACCACATCTGCGTCAGGCGCGTGGTCTGGCCACGGCCCCAGACTTCCTGGGCCGAGGTGAAGCCGCCAACGCGCGGATCGTTGATGCGGTCGTTGCTGATGTTGTTGCCGCTGCGCTTGGTGATGGTCAGTTGAAACTCGGCGTCGTCCCAGCCAAGGATCTTTTGCAGGTCGAGGTGGGTGCCGAGGCCAAACTGATCGCTATAGCGCGCAGTGCGGTCATGGTCGTAGCCGCCGTGCAGGTTGCTGCCCATTTCGCCGGTGTAATCGAGCTTGAAGTCGTAGCCTTTTTCCGAGAGTTCGGTGCGCGTGCCGTTCCAGTCACCGAGCATGTACGGTGATTCACTGTCGAACGCAGGGGCCGCTTGGACGCTGGTGGCGAGGCCGAGGGCGGTGCAGCCGCCAAGGGTGCGCAGGGCTGAGATAGCGCTGTCTCGGGAGAAGGAGAAATCGGGCATGGCTAAGTCTTTTTTTGGTGTTTTCGGGGGTGCGAGCTGAGTGCTTCAATAAGTCGCAGGCAGTGAAGCGATTCAGCGGAAGGGCGGCAGGATAATGATCTGTTACAAAAAGACAAAGGCCTTTTGTGAACATGCAGCGTTTCGGATTCGGTAACAGTGCGGCAAACGGGCGCATTGTCGGTCGGGCCGTGGCCTGCGATCTTTTCAGGTTGGCCTACATTTGAAGGTAGGCCTTCCACCCGAACACCCCCTCGGCTAAGGTGCGCGGCTTCTGCATTTTCACTTCGCCCAAAGGCCTGGCATGAACGAACAAACCCCCGATCCGCTGCACGGCGTGACCCTTGAACAGATCCTCAACGCCTTGGTGAGCCATTACGAATGGTCGGGCCTGGCCGAGCGCATCGATATTCGCTGCTTCAAGAGCGACCCGAGCATCAAGTCGAGCCTGACGTTTCTGCGTAAAACGCCGTGGGCGCGTGAGAAGGTCGAGCGTTTGTACGTGAAGTTGATGCGCACCAAGCGACCGCTCTGAGATGGACGCCGGTTGTTGGCGTCGTCGCCTGATCACCTGCGCAGCCATACTGGGCTGGGCGGGGTTGGGCATTCAGCTGTACCTGATTTTTTTCGCGCGCTTGAGCATCGGCGCCAGCCTGCTGGGTGGGTTGGTGAGTTTTTTCAGCTACTTCACGATCCTGACCAATACGCTGGTGGCGACGGTGCTGACCTGTGCCGTGACCGATCGCGAATCCGCCGCGCGCCGCTGGTTTTTGCAGCCGTGGGTGAGTAGCGCGATTGCGGTGAGTATCGTCGTGGTCGGTCTCGCCTACAGTATTTTGCTGCGGCATTTGTGGCACCCGCAAGGTTGGCAATTTATTGCTGACGAGTTGCTGCACGACGTGATGCCGCTGCTGTTTCTTGGCTATTGGTGGGTGTGCGTTCCGAAGGGCACCTTGCGGTTGTGGCATCTGCCGGTGTGGCTGATTTATCCGCTGGTGTATTTCATTTACGCGTTGCTGCGCGGGCATTGGCTCGGCGCCTATGCGTACCCGTTCATTGATGTGGCGCTGTTGGGTTATCCACAGGTGCTGGTCAATGCCGGGGGGATTTTGGTGGGGTTTGTGGGGATTGGGTTGTTGGTCATCGGCCTGGACCGCTGGAGATTTGCACGAAGTTAAAGCACCTGAGCTGCCGCAGGCTGCGATCTTTTGACTTTGCTTTTTCAAAAACAAGATCAAAAGATCGCAGCCTGCGGCAGCTCCTACAAGGGATATCACTCTTCTTCGGATCCTTCAGCGCGCCAGTAGCCGACAGCCTTGATCAGTTGCTCATCCAGCCCATGCTCATCGATCAGCACCCGGCGGATCTGCCGTGAAACCTTGGTCTCGGTCGCGACCCACGCATACACATTGCCCTTGGGCACCTGCAATTGTTTCACCGTCGCCAGCAAATTGTCCTTGCTGCCTTCGCGCAGCACCCAGATCACGTTGACCTGCGCCGGGCTTTCCAACACCTGTTGTTCTGCACCGTTTTCCACTTCGATCACCACCAGCGCCTTGCGATTGGCCGCCAGGCCTTCTAGGCGGCGGGCGATGGCGGGCAGGGCGGTTTCGTCGCCGATCAGCAGGTAGCTGTCGAAAATGTCCGGGACGATCATTGAGCCACGGGGGCCGCCGATGTGCAGGAATTGTCCTGGTTTGGCTTGCTCAGCCCAAGTCGAAGCAGGGCCGTCGCCGTGCAGGACGAAATCGATATCGAGTTCGAGTGCGTCGAGGTCATAGCGACGCGGGGTGTAGTCGCGCATTTCCGGCTTCGGCCCGTCGTCCTTGCCGGCGCCGAGCACCATCGTTTCGAGTGCGGCAGCCTGTTCGGCGTTCTGCGGGAACAACAGCTTGACGTGATCGTCAGTGCCAAGGCTGATGAACCCGGCCAATTCCGGCCCGCCGAGGGTGATGCGGCGCATGCGCGGGGTCAGGTCGACCACGCGCAACACCTCAAGCTTGCGGCGTTTGATTTCGTGCATCACGCGGTGAATGGTTTGGCTATCGACTGCAGTCATTGGCTTTACTCCGAAACAGGTTGAACGGCAGGGCCGTCGACGATGGCTTTGGCGGTGTCGTTGAGCAGGTCACGCACGCGCAGGATTTCTGCCGGGCTCCAGCGGCCGTGGTGCATTTGCAGGGCATGACGCAGGTTGTGTACCGCCTCGTGGATTTCCGGCGGACGATCATGGCCGCGCAGTGAACGTTTGCTCACATCGATGCGCATGCGCACGCCGTCGAGGGCAACGGCTTGTTCGCTTAAAGACAAACGCCCGGCCTCGGTGACGCTGTAACGTTTTTTGCCGCCCTCGGCGTCGCCGGTGATCAGCTCGCTCTCTTCGAGAAAGGTCAGGGTCGGGTAGATCACCCCGGGACTCGGGCTGTAGGCGCCGTCGAACATGCCTTCGATCTGGCGGATCAGGTCGTAGCCGTGGCACGGCTGTTCGGCGACCAGCGCCAGCAGCAGCAATTTCAGGTCACCGGGGGCGAACACCCGGGGACCACGGCCGCCGCGCTCGCGTCCGGGGCGCTTTTCGAAGCCGTCACGGCCGTCGCCATGTTCGCGGTGGGGGGAATGATGGTCTCTCATTTCAGTCTTCTCTCGTCGTGTTTAGATACAACTTAAGATATATCTTAAGTCCCGCGCAAGACGTTTTTTCCCGGAGCGCGGTGCTGGCTGACGAGCGGCAGATCGACTCAAACGCAAACGATGATTTTTTCGCCGGTTGTCGGAAACGATAACTTGAAAGTTAAAGTCATCACTCTATTTCGCGTAGAGTATATATTCTAAATGGCAATAAGTTGCCGTGCTGGAAGGGCGAAGTTGCTGTATGTTTTTTTAACTAAAACTGTCTGTAGGGTGGAACTTACAGTCACTGTTTCAAATGTCGTTATTTTGTTCTTTTTTCTTGCGGGTCATGGGGTCGATTAACTACGAGGCTGTCGGAAGTTGCCTGCTTACATTCCAGAGACAACAGCCGATGATGCCCCTGCATTGAAAGTTCAAGTTGATCTGACGCAACTCGGGCAGAGATTCGGGCACTCAACTTCTTGAGCTTTTAATGCTCATCCCCCTATCAAGAAAACAGGTACATAACGATGTTCAAGAAACTCGCAATCGCCGCTCCACTGGCTCTTCTGGCACTCGGTTCCACTGGCGCATTCGCTGCCGGTGAAGCGTCGCACTCGATCAGCCTTGTCGCGCATGTGCCGACCAACGGTTTCTATGTCGTGCCGACCGATCCGGATCTGGTCAACAAGGACCAGGACATGAGCTATCAGCCGACCACCGGCAAGATGCGCGACGTCAACGGCTTCTTCGATGTGCGCAACAACAACGGCTCGGTACACGCCAGCCTTGAGAGTCAGCCGAAACTGGTGGCCGGCAACACCACCATCGACTTGCAAGTTTTGCTCAACAACAAGGAACTGACCCTGACCCCGCAAATGGTCGTAGGTGAGTCCGAGTCGGACGTCAACTATCGCGCCCCGCTGAAAATCACCGCCCGAGGCAGCAACTTCCAGCCGGGTGATTACACCGGTTCCGTGGCGATGATTTTTGATGCAGTGCCACCGGTCAACTGATCGCGTGAACACGCATTAAGCGCCCGACCCTACAGCGGCGTTAACCGACGGGGCAGGCACAAGTGTTTGCCCCGTCGGACTTCCATTGTTTGTAATCAGAGTACGAGTTCATGTTCCCGATGACACCCATCGCGGCTGCGCTTGCGCTGTTGTTTTGTGCCAGCGCAGCCGTGGCTTCCAGCAACGCCGGTACGACACCTCGCAGTCTGTTGGCGCAGGCCAAAGGTTTGCCGGCGGATTTCGAGGAGCATTTCTTTGATGTGCCTCTGGCGGTGCGGGTCGAAGTCGACCAACAACCGCTGGGCGAGGCCATGGTGGTGTTGTCCCGCGATGATCGCATCACCCTGCTCGAATTCACCGACACCAGCGAAAACCGCTTCGGCGCCGCCGAACGGGAAAAGTGGGCGAGTTTTCTCAAGCCCGGCGTGCCGCTGGGAGCGTGCAGTGGTTCGTGCCCGGATCAGTTTCTGGCGGTGCACTACAACCTGGAAAGCTCGCTGGTATCGATCGTTACCGAAAACGCTGAACGCGACGTGGCCGCCAAGCGCTATTACGAACAACCTGACGGCGGCAGCAGTGGCTTGATGGTGCGTAACCAGCTCAATCTCAATGGCGGTCAGGATCAGGACCTCGGCGGACGCTTCGGCCTTGAGGCCAGCTCAAGCCTGGGCAACTGGAGCCAGACGCTCAACCTGCAAATGGCCCGCCTCGGCGGCCCGGACGACAAGCTTTATCACGCAATCCACGAGTTACACACCCAGCGCGAACTGCAAGGCAGTTTTTTCCGTCTGGGCTATTTCACCCCCAATTCCGAAGGGCTGACCCGCCAGCCGCGCACGTTCGGCACCAGCCCCGACACCGCCGTCGGCGTCATGTATGGCAGCTCCGACAGCCTGGCCATCAACAGTCCGATGCCCAGCGTTTATCCGATCTATGTCACCGCCAACCGCCAGGGCTCGGTGGAAATCTGGCGCGATGGGTTGCTGATCAACACGCAATCAGTGCCCGCCGGTTTGCAGACCCTCGACACCCGGCCATTGCCCGGCGGCATCTATGAAGTGGAAGTGCGCCTGATCGAAGACGGCCAGATCACTTCCACCACTCAGGAGTTGGTGTACAAGCCCAACAACTGGCGCAACCTCGACGAACGCTGGCGCTATAACGTCTTCGCCGGTGAAGAAAAGAAACTGCTGAGCAACTGGGACACCCAGTCCAGCGGCAGCCCCACGGCCGGCGCTTCAGTGAACTACTTGTTGCACCCACGGGTGATTCTCGGCCTGTCGGCGCGGCAGATTCGCGAAAAACTGCAGTACGGCACCTCGATCGACTGGACCCTGGCCAATCACATCAGTCTGTACGCCAACGTCTATAAAACCGAGGATTACGGCACCGGTCTCGATCTGCAAAGCCTCTATAACTATGGCTCGGGCAGCGTGGTCGTCAGCCACACCCGCAGCTGGCTCGACACCACTTACACCTACGACACCTTGCCGGACGGCACCCGCGTTCGCCCGCGCAATGTATTTGTCGGCCAGACCAGCAACTCGTCGCTGGCGCTCAACCATCGGCTCACCAGCAAAAGTTCGGTCAATGCGCGGATCGCCCACAGCGAAGGCAACGTCGAAGGCATGGGCGTGGATCTGGGCTGGACCCAGCGCACCGAACTGTTTGGCAGCGATGCCAGTTGGCGCCTGTCGCTGTTCGACCGGCCGGGCAGTTACAGCAGTGGCGATGCGCGCAATCGCGGGGTCGACTTGAGTGTCAACCTGGCACTTGGCGCGCCCGGCCAGCAAATCACCGGCAGCATCGGTTCACGTACGGCCCGCGACGGCGCGCGTGACAACAATGCCTCGCTCGGCTGGCGCAAGGATTTCAAGGATCACGTGCTGCAAAGCGTATCGGTCACCGCACTCACCGACACCTATGGCCTGGGCATGTCGAGCCTGACCAATTTCCGCACCGATGCGGTCAATGGCGATGCGTTTGTCCAGCGTTCGTCCTACAACGGCAATTTCACCGGCGGCCTCAACGTCGACAGCACGCTGGTGGTCGGCGGCCAGCAAATGCTCATGACCAGCCAGAGCGAGGTGCGCGGCGCGGGGCTGATTGTCGACGTTGAGTCGGACATCGAGGACATCGTCCTGCGCGCCGACGATTACAGCGGCGGCGGGGCGGCCTTGAAACCGGGGCGCAATTTCATCCCGATCACCGCCTACCAGAACAGCTCGGTGAGTTTCGACTTCGAAGGCAACAACGTACCGGCGGCGACCATCGAACCAGCGCGCAGCCGGTATCACCTGAACAAGGGCGGCGTGGAATACCGCAAGGTGCGGGTGATGAGAACCCTGACCGTGCTCGGCCGGCTGATCGATGAGCAAGGACGCCCGCTCAAGGGCCATCACGTGATCAACCACGCCAGTCGCGGTGTCACCGAAGTCGATGGCTTCTTCTCCATGGAAATGAATGCCGGCTCACCGACCCTGGAAGTACGACAGGGCAATCAGTTGCTGTGTCAGTTCCGTCTCGATGCCGGCAGCCATCGCAGTGAAAACAACGTGTTGATGATCGGCGACCTGCGGTGCACGCCGGACACGCTGGCCGATGTGACGACCACAGAACAGAAGGCGGGTTGAAGGGATGAAATTGCTAGCAGGAAGCTTGGGATTGGCGCTGACGCTGGGTGTTGCCACGGCGCAGGCGGCCAGTCATGAAATTCGCGCGATGTTCCAGCCGGACCCTTCGCAGCCGAGCAAGAACGTGTTCGTCAACAAGACCCCGAACAGTGGGTATTGCGCTAATTATCCAGACCAATGTGCGGACAACGCGATGTTCAGCATTCAGTTGCCGGTTCGTTTCAGTTCCACGCGCGCGCTCTATCAAGGTGAGGTCGTGCCGATAAAGGTGCCCGCCAATTGGCGACGATTGACAGTGACCAATGCGGATACGCAGGAAACGGAGAGTGTAGAAGTGCGCATCACCGGTATCGGTTCGAATTTCGTTCTGAGCCACCCCGCCAATGAGTTGGTTGGTGTAAGTGACCTTCTTGAAGGCCATCAGAAACTCTGGACCACCAGCAGTTGGGTCTATGCGCCTGCTCCCTGTCAGTACAGCGGCGTGGGGGCATTCGGCCCTGCCAGTTACCGGTTTTTCTGGAAAACCCCCGTGGAGGCATTCTGTACCAAGAGAAACGCATACCCCATTCCGTCCATTTATTTCGACACGCTCGACTTCGCCTACGAATTGCGTACGCCTAATCCACTGGGCATGTCCTCTGGTCTCTACACCGGTTCCATGGCTTACAGCCTTGGCAATGGCGGCGATTTCGATCTGGGGCCGTTGATGCAACCGGACGACGCCAACCTGACCCTGGACTTCGTACTCGACGTGCAGCACACCCTCAAGGTCGATCTGCCACCGGGTGGCAGCCAGGTGTCACTGGAGCCGGAAGGTGGGTGGTCGCGCTGGATCGACAGCGGGCGCAAGCCGACGCGGATTTTCCGCGATCAGTTGTTCTACTTGTCAGCGTCGTCGCGCTTCAAGGTCAAGATGCTGTGCAACTCCACCGGCGGCACGGCCTGCAAGCTTGGCAGTGCGCAGGGCAATACCACCGAGGTTGAGGTCGGCCTGTCGCTGCCGCCGGGCATTACCGGCACCGGCGGTGGCAATGTCGCCCGTCTGCCCTTGCGCCACGACGAATGGGAAGGGCCGTTTCAGCCCAGCCTGTACGTGGATCGCAAACCCGGCACGCTGCACTTCAACATGACTCCGTTTGCCATCGACTTTCTCCTGCGCCCCGGCTTGAACGACCGGCTGCGCGGCAACATCACCATTATCTGGGACTCGGAAGCATGACCGTCCGTGTCTGGCCTTCTGCACATTTCAGGGAGTTGAAGACAATGAACCGTGGTTTTCTGCTGAGCCTGCTCAGCGTGTTTTGCCTGACGGCGCAGGCCGGCCCGCAGATCAATGTCGGCACCGTGTACGACTATCTCGATGCCGACAAAAGTACCTACCTCAAACGGGTATTCAACAGCGGCGACGCCACCGCGTTCGTCAAGATCAATGTGCTGGAAATTGTCTACGGCGCTGATGGCGCTCCGCAGGAAATTCCCGTCGAAAATGCCGCCGACGGCGCCTCGCGCAATGGCCTGATGGCCAGCCCCGCACGGCTGATCGTGCCGGCTCAGGGCATGCAGGGCACGCGGTTGTTGTACATGGGCGTGCGTGATCGTGAACGCTATTTCCGTGTGCGTTTCGTACCCGTGGTGCCGGAACAGGAAGACGATTTTGTCGTCAGCAGTGAAGAGCGCGACGACTACAAGAAGTCCCTGACGGCCGGCGTCAACGTGATGACCGGCTTCGGCACGATCTTTTTCGTGCGGCCCAGGGATGCCCGCTTCGCCACGGTCGTCAATGACACTGACAGCCGTTACGAGCTACGCAACGACGGCAACACGGTGATCATCGTCGACGAATTCAAAAGCTGTTCGCTGGCCAAGGAAACCGATTGCGGCGCCACCACCAAGCACCATGTGCTGGCGGGCAAGAGCTTTGCTTTCGATAAAGAGAAAGGTCGCGAATACCGCTTCTTCCTGATCGAAGGCAGCGAGAAGAAAACCATGAAGATCGCCAGTCGCTAGGCCGGTTTTCCAATGACGCATCGGGTAACCCACATGATCAAGCAATCCATCGCCGGCGCATTGCTGGCCGCTACCGCGCTGGTCGGCGCCGGGGCGTGGGCCGCGCGCGAAGAACACACCTTCGAAGTGTCCCTGACCATTCCCAGTCGCCCGTTCTACATCATCCCGGCCGAGCCGGACTGGATCCACCGCCCGCAACGGCTGGCCTGGGATTACCCGCGCGCCACCCTCGGCGGCCTGGAGAAAAATTTCGATGTGCGTCATGACAGCAGCGCAATCGAGGCTCGCCTGGGGTCCGAGCCGTTCCTGGAAAATGGCCGCCCCGGCGAAATCATCGAGCTGCAGGTCACCTTCAATGGCGTCGAATTGAGCTCGCACATCATCCCGCGCCAAGTGCTCTCGCAGGAGGAAGCCGCCACCGGCAAACGCGTGGCGTTGAAGATCGAACCGATCGAACCCGCCGGCGGTTATCGCTCAGGGGATTACAACGGCAACGTGGTGTTGCTGTTCAACGCGCGGGCACCGGGGGCGCAATGAAAACAACACAGATCAGGCTCATCAGAGGCAGGACGAATAATGAAAAGGTACATTTGGCTGGCATGGCTGGCAGCGTTCAGCATTTCTGAGGCGCATGGGATCAATCAGGAAATCCGCGCGCTGTTTCAACCGGACCCTTCCAAGCCAAACAAGAATGCCTTCATCAACAAAACGCCGAACAGTGGTTATTGCGCGTCGTATCCGGCGGAATGCAACGGCTATCAGATGTTCAGCATCGAGTTGCCCATTCGTTTCAACTCCACCCGTTATGTGGGGATCTTTGACTGGGCGGCTGTCAAGGCACCGGCCAATTGGCGACGCCTGACGGTGACCAACGAACAGACCCAGGAAACGCACACGCTGGAAGTGCGCATCAGCGGCATGGGTTCCCGGTATGTCCTCAGCGTTCCAGCCAAGCAGTTGGCAGGCGGCAGCAACGCCCTTGAAGGCCATCGGCGGCTATGGACCACAGACACCTGGGTTCATGGAATTCCTGCCCCGTGTCGCTACAGCGGCGTCGGTGAGTATGGCGAGGAGTATTTCCGGTTTTTCTGGAAAACCCCTGAAGAAACTCACTGTTTCAAGGTGCCGGCCTTCCATATTCCGTCGATGTATTTCGACAAACTGGATTTTGCCTACGAGCTGCGAACCCCCGACCCGTTGAACATGTCATCGGGGCGCTATACCGGCTCAATGGCATATAGCCTGGGACCCGGCGCCGATTTCGATATGGGCAAACTGTTCGAACCGGATGACAGCAGCCTGACCCTGGATTTCGTGCTGGATGTGCAGCACACCCTGAAAGTGGATATTCCGCCCGGGGGCAATCACATTGCGCTGCAACCTCAAGGTGGCTGGCAGCGCTGGCTCGACAGTGGACGCAAGCCTGCGCGGCTTTTTCGCGATCAGATCTTCCATATCTCGGCGTCGTCGAAATTCACCATGAAGCTCGAATGCGAGCACTCTCCAGGCTTGGGCTCGGGCTGCGCCATCATGGATCGTGAGTCGGGGGTCGCCGGGCCGGTGGCCGTCAGTGTCAGTCTGCCCAATGGCCTGACCGACAGCGCTGGCCAACCGGTACGGCGCAAACTGTTGGGGCGTGAATCTTCCGGCGCCTTCCAGCCCGGACATTACATCGACCGCAAGCCGGGCACCTTGCACTTCGAGATCGGCGAGCAGGACACCGACTGGCTGATCAAAAATGCCACGGACAAACCCTATCGCGGCAATATCACGGTGATCTGGGATTCTGAAGCGGGTTAGGCGCGGTGCCACTCGGTCAGCCCATGCGGGTTGACCGATTGACGGTCTTTGGCCATCAGAGTCCCGCGTTGATCATCGCCTCTCGAGTCAAACGTCGTGACAGTTCTTTGCGCTCGTAGCCGATGTCATCGAGCAGTTTGTCGTAGCGCCCCTGGCTCATGACTTCTCCGCTGAAGACATCGGCCTGGGGAATGCCCAGTTGTTTCGCCAGACTTTCCATTTTCCGTGCGAGCTGATTGAGCGGCGTCTGGGGGGTGGCATTGGCCCATTGCGCCTGGGCCTCGCGCAACTCATCAAGCAGCCCGGGCTTTTCCTCGAACAGACGGTCATTGGTTTCGTATTGCGTCGGATGAGTCTTGCGCAGATGCTCCTCCCAGAAGTTGTCGGGGGACAGATCGATCATGGCACTGACCAGGCCGTCGCCTTTCTCCCGGTTCATGATCATGTCGTGGGCGCGGTCGATTTGTTTGGCCGTCACGCCAGAGCGCTGTTCATAGAGCATGCCCTGAGATTGCCAGGGCAGTTCCAGCTTTTCTGCCAGCCCGGTCTCGAACGCAAGATAGATTTCCACTTCATCGGGGGCCGGATTGCCGGGGTCGATCAGGTGTTGTTGCTCTTGCCTGCTGAATTCGGCCTTGGCTTCTTCACCGACATTTTTCAACCGGGCTGCGCTGCGTGCCAAGCCCACGAGTGTCTCGTCCAGTACCTTGCTGGAGGTTGGCGCAGCGTAGGCTTTTGACACCAGAACCTTGATGCCCAGCGAGTTGAACAGTTGCGCGCCGAGGTCCCCGCAATCTTCCGGCGAGACGACCTGCCTGAACAGTTTTTCACGCAGTTGCGCATCCAGTGACGCGGCTTCGATCATGTCCCAGACGCGCTGGGTCAGTTGTCGGCGTCCATCGCCGGTGAGGTAGTCCCGGCTCTCGCGCTGTTTGCGAATCACGCTGAAAAAGCCCTCGGAATCAGGCTCATCCATCAGGTCGTGCCAGGACTCTTCGCGATACTGCCTGAGTGCCTGCGACGGGCTGTAAATCTGCGCGTCGTTATCGAATTCTTGCCAATGACGAAGCTCGTCGGCGACGTCCCGCGAATAGTCTTGCAGAAAGGCAAAACCGGTGGACTCTCGGTAGTTGCCAAACCGCACCCGGTCTTCATTCGAAAGCCTCGCTGTATCGAAACGCGTGCGGCTGAGCACGAACGCCTGATCGGAACCCGGTTTGACCTCGGGCAACGTTTTGATTGGCGTCGAACGCATATCGAGCATAAAACCGCGCGGCCTGTGTTTATCGACATTGCCGACTTTGAACAAGCCTTCGGGCCATGTCTCTATGCCGGTCTTGGCGAGGCTCAGTGAGCGCAAGCGGTACATGCCAGCGACATTGGGCGGTTCGTGCAATGGATTGCCATTGAGGTTGAGCGCCTGGAGGCGGATCAAGCCACCCAGACGTTCGCTCGCTTGTGCCGTCATGCGGATGCGGTTGTCCGTCAGGTCCAGTTCCTCCAGATGACGCATTTGCCCGAGGCTGGCAGGAACATCTGTTAATCCGCATTGGCGGGCGCTCAACTGGCGTAACTTGGGGAAGCTGCCGAGCAGCTCATCCGCGTGGCTAGACAGATACCGGTTGTCCAGTCGAAGCGCGGTGATTTGATCAAGGTGTTGCCGCATGCCGGGTTGCTTGCGCAAATCGCGCCACCAGCGCAGTAGATCGCCGTTCACAAACTCCGAAGACAGATCCAGGGTGTAGCCCTGTTCGGGGAACGGGCCGCGTTCGCCAGGTATTTCGCTTCGGCGTTCGAAGCACGCGATCAATTGGTCTCTGACGCGCTGTCCGCCGTTTAGCGTGAAATCCATATTGACGCCCGGCGCAAATTCTCCGGAAGGTTGCAACTCATCAGGGTAAGTGTGGCGCCAATCCTGTAGCGTTTCCCGCAAATGCTGGCGTTCTTTCTCCAGACGCTCGATGCCTTCGACGGGATCGCCATCAATGCGCAGCTTTTCGATGAATCGCTGCACGTCATTTGCGCGCATTCGCGGGTAGAGTTCACTGATGCGCTCTGCTGGAGTCGAGCCGCGCAGCCAGCGTGGCCAGCCACGCACCAGCGTTTCGGTTTCGATACTCGCCACCGCTCGAATCGGCGGTTCGGCCAGTACGGCTCGACGCTCGGCAGGTTCGGCCGATTGCTCCATGATCCACAGTTTGAGCGCGCGCCCCTGACCTCGCTGATAGCCAACGCTCGACAGCGTTTCGGCCGGGACGGCCTGCAGAATCGCTTCGTAGAAGTCGCTGGCGGCGTGCAGCGAACGGTTGTTGGCGTCGAGCACTTCGTAGCGGCCATGCTCGTCACGGATCAGCCGCCTGACGCTGGTCGGGTCCTCGGGGCCAGCGCTGCAACGCAATGGCCCGTCATAGCTGCCGTCGCGGACTTCGATACGCAGATCGCCGAAGGTGCCGGTCTGCACGCGCAAGGTGTTGAGCGCGAGCCGTTCGGTGTCGGCGGTCATCGATTCGTCGCGGTAAAAACCGTCGTAGGCGCGCACGGCAGTGGCTTCGAAATTCAGCTCGCGGGCCTGGGTCTTGAGGCGCAATGGCAGGCGGTTTTCATCAGCGATACGCTGCAGCTCAGCGGGTGAGGCCTGCGCCACAAGTTTTTCCGCCAGCGGCAGTGGCAGTTCCGGGAAGGTCCGCCTGACCACGCGCAAATCGACCTTGCCGGATTGTTCGGTGGCCTGGTACATGCGGTCGGCCACGGCACTGCGGCGCTCATCGACAGCGTCCGCGAGGCGACTGCGCAGTGCGCTGACGCGTTCGTTACGGGCGACATCGCTGCCGAGCAACTGCTTGAGATCGTCCTCGGCGAGAAAATCCAGCACGCGCTCCGGCAGTCTGCCGGCGTTGAGGTCAGCGAGGCTGATGCTCAAGGTCGCCGCGGGCGCGGCCTGCGGGTTGCCATACTTGTGCGAATAGCCGGTCAGGCTGGCATCGGCGTAAACCTCCAGCGCTTTGCTGGAAGGCCAGCCCGGCAAGCCGGTCAGCAGCGGTTCCAGCCACACCGCTTGCGGGTCGATCGGCCGGCCTTCACGGATGTCGGTGGTGGCCACACGCACATCGTCGTAAGCGCTGGCGCGTTTGAGCGTGTCGGCCAGCAGCGGTGGCGGCGGGCTGTTTTGCACATGCATCTGGCGCAGCATGTCGTGATCGGTGCCGCTGCTGATGCGGATCTGCTCCAGCTCCGTGGGGGAGAACCGTTCGGCACGGTGGCCCAGTCGGCGCATCAATGTGGCATCCGTCCAGTCTTTTGGGGTTTCCGCTTCATGCAGCCAGGCGCCGTGGCCGTTGTGTTCGATCTTCGGGCGGTAAGCGTTGGTGCGGTTCGGGTGTTTGATGCGGTGGGTTTTGGAGTGCGCGGCGGATGAGGCTTTTTCGACGCTGTACAACTGCCCCTCCAGCGACAGGATCTTTTCCTTGCCGTAGTCATGCAAACCCTGCGAGTCGGGTTTCGAATCGGCGGAGAGGGTCAGTTCCTGGCGTGCATAAGGGGCCAGATCCGGATGCCACAGACTGGCTTGGCCATCGGGCAGCTTGACCGCTTTCATGTTGTCGACCAGCGTCGACAGCTTGACCTTGAAGACCTCGCCAATCTGCGCGCCCGCTGCGAACGTCGCCAGTTGAATGACGTCGCTGACCACGCTGATCACGTGCCCGACGGCTTCCTGCCACAAGCCCTCGGCGAGATCGACCACGCCTTCGATGACATCAGTGGTCAATTGATAGGCGGTGTACGCCATCATCACTTCGCCCAAGCCCGGCACGAACGGTGTGGCGATCAACAGCGCCGCATTGAAAATATCCGAAAAGATCTTCTTGAAATTGTCCCACCACGCCCAGCGCGCCTTGCTGTCGGTGTCGGCGGTGGAGACGGCGATTTCCCGGGCATCGTTGAGAATCTTGTTGAGTTTCTGCTGGTAGGCATGGCGCCAGTAATCGCCTTGCAAGGGCTGGTTCTTGAACTCCAGATTGGGGTTCTCCACGGCCACCTCGTCCCAGGGTGGGCGCTGATCGGTGCCGTCCTCGCGGGGGGTATACCTGACGATGAACAGGCGTTGTCTGAGTTCAGCAAAAAAGTGCCCGCGTTGCTGCTGGTCGACAAACTGGCTGAAGAACTGACGGTAGGTCTGGCCGGTCGAGGCGCAGAGTTTGTCCTCACGCAGCTGTCGTGTCAGTTCATCCCTGAACGCCTTGAGCGAGTCGTATTCCTTGAGCGGGTGATCCGGATCATGCGGGATGTAGACGATCAGGCGGCGCACGCCCCGACTGTCCCGGGTGCCGTGCAATAACAGCAACACACCGGTCAGCCGGGTGCCGAGCAGTTTCAGATCGCTGCAACGGATCGAGTGGCCGTTGAGCAGCAACGGCGATTTGCCCTCGGTCAGGTTGAGCACCATTTTGTAGGCGTCGTAAGGGATCTCGTCCTTGATCAGGGCCAGGTGCGCGGCGACGGCGAGGGCGTCTTTCTGGCTGGTGTTGACCTTGTGCTGCAGAACGCTTTCGGCGACGGGTTCGCCGGGCAGCAGATAGCGTTCCAGATGCCTTTTGTATTGCCCGCCGATGTCCAGATCACGGCACAACGCCTGGAACTCGCTGATGGGCATTTGCTGTTTGATCGCCAGCACATCGAACAGGCCGCGCTCGTCGGGCTTGCTGATGTAGTCCGAACCGTACCCGACCGTTTCACTGCTGGCGAAGTTATGCAGTGCGGCGTCGAGCAACGACACTGTGCGCGTAACGGCGCCCTTGTAAACGTTGATGTTGTACCAGGGTTGTTCGGCGGGAATGTACAGACGCAGGTAAGTGGTTTTGAGGTCAGGCTCGATGCCATGACGTTCTCTGATTTTCGCCTTGAGCAAGGGTTCGGCGAAAGCGTAGAGATCGATTCTGGCCAGCAGATGATCAACCTGATTCTGCGAGTTCCAGGCCGTGAGGTTGGCGGCGGCGAGCTTGTCCAGATACGCGGCGGGAGCCGTGGTAAACCAGGGCTGGATCTCCAGTGGCGTGGCTGCCAGCGCCTGGGCCCGGTTGACGGTGGCGCCCTTGAACGCGTCGTTGACGTTTGCCTTGATGAAGTCGTAATGCTGCCCTTTTTCCGTGATTGCGACAGGCAGGGAAGGGAGTGTCATGGCCAATCATCCTTGATTGTTGAGGAATGATCAGCCTACTCACGGCGGGGCAAAACAAAAGTTCAAAGATCGGGAGGCAAACGGCACTGCGGCGGGCGAACCCGACGAAAATTCGAATCTGAAAAATACATAAGTACCACCCGCTACAGCGAAAAAACGTCACCCTGATGCAGAAAAGCCTGACACGAATTGTTACCTCGCTGTAGGGAGGGGCGCTTCAAGCATCGCCACGCTGGCAGTCTGCATCGGCTTGCATTGCGAGTCGCTGCCCGGTTGCAGATACGGCGTGAGAATCGGCGCCATGCCCTTGAGCACCTGCACGGGCAGGGCCGAGGTGAACTTGAAGTTCTCTGCCGAGCGCCCCGGCACGAACGCGGTGAGGGTGCCGAAATGGTGATCGCCGATGTAGAACACGAAGGTCGCCGTACGGTTGATCGACTTCGAACTGAGGATGCGTCCCCCCGAACCGATGGCCTCGATGCGGTTGTCGCCGGTCCCGGTTTTGCCACCCATGGCCAGTGGGCTGCCATCCGCCAGTTTGAAACTGCCGGAAACACGTTTTGCCGTACCGGCGTCGACCACTTGCGACAATGCCTCGCGCATGGCCGTGGCGACTTCGGATGGCATCACCCGTTTGCCGACATGCGGGTCGTTGACCAGTTGCGTTTCGTACGGGGTGCCGGCGGCGAAATGCAGGCTGTCGATGCGCAGTGTCGGCATGCGCACGCCGTCATTGAGGATGGTCCCGATCAATTCGGCGAGTGCGGCGGGGCGATCGCCGGAGCTGCCAATCGCGGTGGCCAGCGACGGCACCAGATGGTCGAACGGATAACCGACTTTCTGCCAGCGCTGGTGAATATCGAGAAACGCCTCGATCTCGAGCATGGTGCGAATACGACTGTCGCGGGCGCCCTTGTGCTTGCTCTTGAACAGCCAGCTGTAGACTTCCTGACGTTCGAAATGGCTGGCCTTGACGATCTCGCTGAAGGTCGCGTCCGGGTGGTTCAACAGATAGCCCATCATCCACAAGTCCAGCGGGTGTACCTTGGCGATGAAGCCTTGATCGGGCAAATCGTAACTGCCGGGACCGTAGGAATCGTAAAGCCGGATCAGGCGATCATCGGTGAGTTTTTCCGTGAGCTTGGCGCCTTTGAGGTGTGAGCGCACGAACGTGTTGAAGTCTGCCTGACTGGCATCGGGCAGCAGGTAGCGATGCACGGCGGCCATGCGGATCGGCGTCGGGCGCATGCTGTCGAGGAAGGTGTCGAGACGCGCCTGAGTGTCTTTGTTCTTGTACTTTTTCCAGAACTTGAGCTGAAACGAGGTGCCTTCGCGGTCGGCGAAGTTGGCCAGGTATTCCTGGCGGCGTGGGTCACGATCATCCTTGAGTAATTCGGCACTGTTGTTGGGGCCGGAGTAGGTGGTGTAACGCACCAGATCGCGCATCAGCCGAATGAACGGCAGGTTGATCGACTCGCGCAGGGCATCGCGCAGGGTCGGCATGCGGCCGTTGTCTTCGTTGCGGAAGTTGTGGAACACGTGCAAACCGCCACCGGTGAAAAATGCCTCGCCGGGGCTGGCCGAATACTTGCGATCCAGTGCTGCGCCGAGCATCTTCGACAGGTCGTGATCCTTGTTCTGGATCAGGTAATCGATCACCCATTGGCTCAAGCGATCCTGATCGGGGACGTCGACTTTTTTCAGTTCCGGCACGCTCATGGCGCCGTACTTGTCGTGCAGTTCGGCGATGATTTGCAGGTAAGTGGTGAGCACGCGCATCTTGGCCGTTGAGCCGAGTTCGAGCTTGCTGCCCTCGTTGATGTCGAAGGGCTGGTCGGTGCTGTCGGTCTGCACCCGCACGCGGGAACCGTCCGGGGTCAGTTCGAAGAGGGTGAAGCTGTAACGCACTTGCGTAGTGCTGGTGGGCGTCAGCAAACGCTCACCGAGCAGGCCGATTTGCGCGGCGTAAGCCGGGTCAGCGAGTTTTTTCAGGTACGCGGTGGCCTGGGTTTGCAGGTCGCCCTGCAGGGTGCTGGTGGCCGAGAGGTCGAGGCGGTCGAGGTCGTACAGCGGCCGGTTGAGCATGCTCGCCAGACGACTGCGGGCGGCGCTGATGCCCTTGTTGGTTTCGATGGGCTGGAGGGTCGGCTGGGTCTGCCAGTCGCGGTAGCTGACTTTGCTCGCGAGGGCGGCATCGGCCAATGCGCTATCGATCACAGCGTTCTGTTTGAGCAGGCGCAAATGGCTGTCGGTGAGATCAGTGAGTTCCTCGCGGCCCTTGGTCAGATAATACGAGGGGCGGCGTTGGGCGATCATCAGCGAGAGCATCTCGCGCAGGGCCAGGCCTTTGTCGGCCATGGTTTTCGGATCGGTGGCCGGACTGTTCAGTTGTTCGTTGGCCTTGTTGAAGTCGCTGCCGTACCAGACGCGCAACCCTTCCGCCATGCCATGCACTTCACCATGCCCCGGCACTGCCGAGAGCGGCACGCTGTTGAGGTAATCGCGCACGATATTCTGCCGTGCTCCCAGGGTTTGCGGTCCGGGCTGATAGGCGCGCACGCTGGCGGACATCATCTGCCGCAGCTTCTCGGCGCCGGACACCGTCAGGCCATCCGGTGAATGCCGGTACTTTTCCAATTGCGTGGCCAGCGTACTGCCGCCCGCCGACTGGCCGGGCAGGTGCAGCAATTTCGCCACTTGCGACCATGCCGCCATGCCGAAGCGCGGCCAGTCAACCGCCGGGTTGGCCAAGGGTTGTTTCGGGTCGAGCAGGAAACGGTTTTCGATGAACAACAGGCTGCTGACCACCACCGGCGGAATGGCTGCGAAATCGGCGTACAGTTGTTGCGGATAGTTGTACTTGTACAGCGGCGCGGCGCGGCAATCGGTGATCGATAAGCCGGCTTGAATCTTCTCCGAATATGGCACGAACAGGCCTTTGTCGGTGTAGCTGAGCAGCGCCGGCGAAAAACGCGTCTGCTCGGTAACGACATAGTTGCGTTTGAGCAGGCGCGGCAGGAATTCATCGAGGGAGCTGTAACCCAGGCGCAGATCGAACGGCCCATTGCCCGGATACCGTATCGCTTCACTGGGGCCGGGTTCGAGGGTGTAGGTCAGCGAAGCAGCGTACTGGCTGAGCTCCCGCGACTGAAAACGCGAGGTGCGCATTTCCTTGGACGCGGCCAGCCCCAGCACAATCGCGATAATCACCAGCAACAACCAGAAAGCCTTCCAGCCATGCCGATGACGGCGTGGTTTTCCAGGGTCAGGCGCTTCATCCACACGTTCAGTCGGAACCACGGCTTTACTCGAATCGGTTTGCCACAAAGCGCCCATAGTCGATTGATCCATTCACGCAGATTGATCGGACTTGTCTGAAGCTTAGACGGTGGTTGGCGATGGTGAAAAAAATGTGCGGCCGCGCGTGGGGCGCCAAGCCAGAACGAGGTCCGTCAAGAGCCGTTCGAGTAACAGTGTTCTTTGAGAGCCCGTATTTCAAAACGTTAAGTGTGCAGTTTTATTCGGTCGGTTATTTGTATAAGTGGAAATTGCTAAAATTCGGTAGTACTCAGGGGCTTTGTCTGTTGAATACTTTGAGGTTAACTCACGCCTCAACTTTAATTATCAAGGATGAAGTCATGATTGAGTCTCGAAATCAGCTTTTCAGCATGGCCGAGCATAGAGATGTTGTTAAGGCTGCAACGCCTTTGCCGCTGTTGAATATGTCAAAAGAAAACCTGGAGATGTTCAAGGGTTTTGATGCCGATGTTCCTCAGTGGCTGAAAAAGGCCTCGCTGGAGCAACGTGACAAAGCACGGTCCTTGATGGAACAAAGTGTCACCGCGCACACCGTGCTGAATAACGCCATGGCCGCAGTAGAAACACCCCATGAGTTTGCCGCCCCCGTGCTGACGAAAGCCATCAAGGCGAGGTTTGGCCTGGATCTGGACGTTACCCGGGTACGGGTGGATCTGTCTGGGAAAAGCGACTTTCATACGTCGCAAGTTCAACCCGCTACGCTGCTTGATGCTGCGCTGCATAACCATTCGGCGGAAAAAAAGACGATGTTTTTTTTCAAACCGGATTGCTACATAACAGCACCAGGCAGGGTCGACAATGTCGGGCTTGATGTTCACGAGTTCCTTGAGTTATGCCGGGCGCTCGACCTCGGGAAACAATATCAGGCACATTTGAATAGGGCACTTGACTGGGATGATGGCAACGCACGGGAAACACTGAATGGACTGTTCGTGGATTATCAGAAAGCGGCATTGAAAGCCGCAAGTTACATCGCGTTATGCAAGCGTGATATTCGCCAAACGCATTTCGACGCGTTGATGTCGACTATTCGTGGCGAGAAACTTGTCCATGTTGACGGTAAGCCACTGTGGTATCGCAGTTTGAGCTTCAATGAGTTGCCAGTGCACAGCTGTATCATTTTCGAGATCGCCGATCCGGACGATGAAAGCATTCTCGACGACTTGCTGCCGACCGTTGACGGTTACGCCAAAAACGATTTCATCGCGTACATTCCCGACGATCCTGATCATCCCGTAAAGCACTACGCGACACTGACGGAGCTCAAGGCCCGATTGATCGAACAATTCGTGCGTCGCGCTGACGATGAGTCGCCCAAGGCCCCAACGACCTATCAACAATTTTTCAGCCGTTTCATGCGCTACAAGGATCGTTCGACGTTCTTCTACAGCTTTACCGAAGAGGTGCCGACCGCGTCAGGCAAACCACGGCTCTGGGATCATGAGGCCCGTCGGCAAAAGCATGACCCCGATTTTCTTCTGCAACTGCGGGTGTTGGACCCATCGGGCGATCCCTGGGTCCAGCACTATGACATCTGGACAACATTGCACCGGGAATTCAACCAGCGGATTTTCCGCGACGCTCGCGATGCCGCTGTCTCCAACGCCGATGCCGATGCACGCGATGAACAATCGTTGCTCGCGATATCCCTTGAGGTCGGCCTGGCCGCACTGAATGTGCTGTCTTTTGCCGTGCCGCCGTTGGGAATGGTCATGCTCGGTGTTTCGGCGGTGCAGTTGATGGACGAAGTGCTGGAAGGGCTTGAAGAACTCAGCAAGGGGGATAAGGAAGCCGGCTGGGAGCACATTACCGACGTGCTGGAAAATATCGGCATGGGTGTCGCGACGCTGCCGTTGTTGGCCGGCATACATTCGGAGTTCACGCCGATTGAAACGCCCGGTGGGCAGAAGCGTTTGTGGAAGCCTGACCTCGCACCTTATCGAAGCGAAGTGTCCTTGGCGGACTTGAAGCCGGATCCACAAAATCAATTCGAGATAGCTGGCAAACACTTTGTCAGGGTCGAGGATGGCGTCTTCGAGAAAGTCATCGAACCGGCCACCGGTCAATCAAGAATTGCTCACCCGAGCAAGCCGCAGGCTTATCAGCCGATCGTTGAGCAGGACGGCGCAGGCGAGTGGCAGCCTGCACTGGCGCGCCCTTCGACATCGGTCGCACCGACGCCGGCCGGTTTCAGTAACAGGGTATTTCGGCGCTCTGCCGTGAGGCCTGTCGAAGTGGCCCGCCTCAGCCCGGCAGGCAAAGGCATCTTGCAAAGCGCCGACGGGCAACGCCGTTATATTCGTAACATTGACGAGCGAGGCAAGGTCGCGGTGTATCGCGTCAAGAATGATTTCACCCTCAATGCGCAGGTCGTCGACGTCATCCTCGTCGATTCCGGTTTCAACGAACTTGCGCCTCGCCGATACCGGCAAGTCGCGCCGGATCAGTGGCAACCGCAGTCGTTGTTCGGCGGCAATGTCACCGATGAGTTTACTGCGCCGGACCTCATCAGCGAAGCGCCGCCAGACGCCTCGGGCAGGCCGGTCTGGGTGCGCCCGCCTTTCCACCGCGAGCCTTTGCCCAATGGCCTGTGGGAGCCGCGCCTTGAGGTCGTGACGCTCAAGGACGTACGGCATCTGTCCTACGATTGGGGGGAATTCAAGCTCGTCCCGTTTTCCGTCAGACCCGCCAATATCCACGCGGCGCTGTCGGCACCGGAGTTTGCCAATGTTTCGATAAATGGCGGGCTGTTCAATCCGCAAACCGCGCAATATTCCACGGCTACACACCCGTTCGATATTGCTTCGCAGATCAATTACAAGCCAGGCGGCGGGAAAATGATGTTTGCGATGGAGCGTTTGACCCACGCCTCGACGTCGCAAGGGGAGTTCAATGCCATCAAGTTTATCGATCTGGCGGCAGGCGAGTTGCCCGGCCAGAACGATGCCGTGCACGGGTACTGGGCGCCTCAGGGAGGTTATGTGGATATTCCTGTGCATCCGGGATGGGGCGAACCCGATCATGTTTTCACACCCACCTTCGGTGGATGCTCATGGGTCGTGGATCAAATGAGTGAGACTGTTTTACGTGTGCGTCATGTCGAGGCTGGCCGCGAAGCGGCTCAATACAATGATTTGCCTGCCCATGAGCATGGGTGGGGGCTGAGCACCGCTATGGAATTTCCGGAATACGGTTTGCTGAACGATGACCAAGGCAATGCCTACATGGTCCTGACGGCATTTGCCTACATGAAATACGACCGGGTTGCGCAGGAGTGGGTGCTTCATTATCAGTCGCAGCGCGGTGCACCGGAGATGGCTTCCTATTCCCGAAAGGAGGCGGGTTGGTTCGAGGGAAGCACCCGACAGGTCAAGGTGTATTCCGGTGAGAAAGTCATCGCAACGGGGTCCAAAAGCGTGACTGCGGTGGCCTCCCGAACGCGACAAGGCAACGCGGCGTAACGCCCGACGCCTTCGGTAAAAAGCACACGAAGAAAAGACGCTGCACCCTCCTTGTGCAATACTCGCCGCCATTTTCGGTGGCGAGTTTTCCTACGCTGGCCAGTTGATCCGCTGGGTCTGCTGGGTGTTTCGCGACAACTCCCGCTGAATCTTGTGGTTTATAGAGTGAAAAGACCTGCATCAAGGTTTTTATACTGACGCCCCGCTGATCTTTCAGGTTGCCCTGCAAGACGCGTCTGCCCACGAAGCAGGCGCGGTTTCATGCACGCCAAGGCTTATCGGCCGACGCTTCGACACTCGGTGGTCATATCCAATAACAAGACGAGGTTGCACCCCTATGCCCGTTGGCAATCACCTGCCTCACGGCGACACCGCTCAGGGCGGTCCGCTCAAACGCGAACTCGGCGAAAGGCATATTCGCCTGATGGCGCTCGGTGCCTGTATCGGCGTCGGTCTGTTTTTAGGTTCGGCCAAGGCCATCGAAATGGCCGGCCCGGCGATCATGCTGTCCTACATTCTCGGTGGTCTGGCGATCCTGGTGATCATGCGCGCCCTCGGCGAGATGGCCGTGCACAACCCGGTCGCCGGATCGTTCAGCCGCTACGCACAAGACTATCTCGGTCCTTTGGCAGGCTTCCTCACTGGCTGGAACTACTGGTTCCTGTGGCTGGTGACCTGCGTCGCGGAAATCACCGCGGTGGCCGTGTACATGGGCATCTGGTTTCCCGATGTGCCGCGCTGGATCTGGGCCCTCGCGGCGTTGATCAGCATGGGTTCGATCAACCTGATCGCGGTAAAGGCCTTCGGTGAATTCGAGTTCTGGTTTGCCCTGATCAAGATCGTCACGATCATCGCCATGGTCATCGGCGGCGTCGGTATCATCGCTTTCGGTTTCGGCAATGACGGCGTGGCACTGGGCATTTCCAACCTGTGGGCCCACGGCGGCTTCATGCCCAACGGCGTGACCGGCGTGCTGATGTCCCTGCAAATGGTCATGTTCGCCTACCTCGGTGTCGAGATGATCGGCCTGACCGCCGGTGAAGCGAAGAACCCGCAGAAGACCATTCCCGATGCGATCGGCTCGGTGTTCTGGCGGATTCTGCTGTTCTACGTCGGCGCGCTGTTCGTGATTCTGTCGATCTACCCGTGGAACGAAATCGGCACTCAAGGCAGCCCGTTCGTGATGACCTTCGAACGTCTGGGTATCAAGACCGCCGCCGGCATCATCAACTTCGTGGTAATCACCGCAGCGTTGTCGTCGTGCAACGGTGGCATCTTCAGCACCGGGCGCATGCTCTACAGCCTGGCGCAGAATGGCCAGGCGCCGGCCGGTTTTGCCAAGACCTCGAATAACGGCGTGCCGCGTCGTGCGCTGTTGCTGTCGATTGCGGTGTTGCTCTTGGGCGTAATGCTCAACTATCTGGTGCCGGAAAAAGTCTTCGTCTGGGTGACCTCGATTGCCACCTTCGGCGCGATCTGGACTTGGGTGATGATCCTGCTGGCGCAACTGAAATTCCGCCAAGGCCTGAGCGCCAGCGAACGTGCCGGCCTCAAGTACAAGATGTGGCTGTACCCGGTCAGCTCGTACTTTGCGCTGGCATTCCTGGTGCTGGTGGTCGGCCTGATGGCGTACTTCCCCGACACCCGCGTAGCGCTGTATGTGGGCCCGGCGTTCCTGGTGCTGCTGACCGTGTTGTTCTATGTGTTCAAGTTGCAACCGCGCAACGTATCGCAAGTGGCGGCGCGTTCGGCTTCGTAAGTTACATAAGCTGAAAAAGCAAAGCCCCGGTCGCGAGATCGGGGCTTTTTTGTTGGCACTGTCGTAGCCCGGCGATACATAACCGCCATGGGGTGAAGTGCTGACCATTCGTCGTAATTGACCCTTGACCTGTAATTTCTGACAGTAGACCGCCAGCGCGTGATGACCTAGGTTGGCTGTTCGCCAAAAACGGCTTTGGCAAGGAACCGAGATGAAAGGATTCTCTGCATTGACTGTGATCGGCCTCGCCGATGGACTGATTCACTGGCAAATATTTTTTGTCCTGTGCACCGCCGCGGGGCTGACGCAGGCTGCCAGTAATTTCGCCGCGTTTTGCGTGGCCGCGGCGTTCTCGTTTTACGTGAATGTGCTGTATACCTTCGAGCGCAATACGTCGGTGCTTGGTTATCTATTGTTTATCGGCGGGATGGGCGGGGTGAGTTTTGCCATCGGTTTGCTTGCCGATGCGCAGCACTGGCATGGATTGGTCACCGTGGCGTCTTTCACGCTGCTCAATCTATTGGCGGGCTACCTGTATTTCCGGGTTGTCTTGTTGCGCCAAAATCAGCAGTAACGCGCCAGTCCGTTGCGCAGACTGGCGCATTGGCCGTTACGCGGCCGCGACTTCCTGCGGCTCAAAACTGTCCGCCCGCGCCATCTGCCACATCCGCGAATAGAACTCGCCGTTCACTTCGCCGGTGAGCAATTCCCCCGGTTTCAGGAACACGTGCAACTGCGAGAACAGTTTGATCTCGGTCGCTGACATGCGCCGCACCAGATGCTTGGCCGATAGTTGTGATGGCTGTTCCAGCCCGGCCGCTGCGAGCATTTCCGCCAAAGCCTTCAAGGTATTGCGGTGGAAGTTGAAGACGCGTTGTGCCTTGTCCGGCACCACCAGTGCGCGCTGACGCAGAGCATCCTGAGTGGCGACGCCGGTCGGGCATTTGTTGGTGTGGCAGCTTTGCGACTGGATGCAACCGATGGCGAACATGAAGCCACGTGCGGAGTTGGCCCAGTCGGCGCCGATGGCCAGTACGCTGGCGATGTCGAAGGCGCTGACGATCTTGCCGCTGGCGCCGAGTTTGATCTTGTCGCGCAGGTTCAGGCCGACCAGCGTGTTGTGCACAAACAGCAGGCCTTCGCGCATCGGCACGCCGATGTGGTCGGTGAACTCGACCGGTGCGGCGCCGGTGCCGCCTTCCTTGCCATCGACGACGATGAAGTCCGGGAGGATGCCGGTTTCCAGCATGGCTTTGGCGATGCCCATGAACTCCCACGGATGGCCGAGACAGAACTTGAAGCCCACCGGTTTGCCGCCGGACAGTTCACGCAGTTGCTGGATGAACTGCATCATTTCGATGGGCGTGGAAAACGCGCTGTGGCGTGATGGCGACACGCAGTCCTCGCCCATCATGATGCCGCGAGTCTCAGCGATTTCCTTGGTGACCTTGTGTTTGGGCAGGATCCCGCCGTGGCCAGGTTTGGCGCCCTGGCTCATCTTGATTTCGATCATCCGCACTTGCGGATTCTGTGCTTGGGTGGCGAAGCGTTCCGGGTCGAAACGGCCATCGCTGGTGCGGCAACCGAAGTAGCCGCTGCCCAGTTCCCAGGTCAGGTCGCCGCCGTGTTCGCGGTGATACGGGCTGATGCTGCCTTCGCCGGTATCGTGGGCGAAGTTGCCGAGTTTTGCGCCTTGATTGAGTGCTCGAATGGCGTTGGCGCTGAGCGAGCCGAAGCTCATCGCCGAGATGTTGAACACCGACGCCGAGTACGGCTGGCTGCACTGTGGGCCGCCGACAGTGACGCGGAAGCTGCTCGGGTCGCTCAGCGGCGCCGGGCGCATCGAGTGGCCGATGAATTCGAAACCGGATTGATAGACATCGATCAGCGTGCCGAACGGTTTGTCGGCGGTTTCGTTTTTCGCTCGCGAATACACCAGCGAACGCTGCGCGCGGGAGAAGGGCAGGGCATCGCTGTCGGATTCCAGCAGGTACTGGCGGATCTCCGGGCGGATGCCTTCGACCAGATAACGGATATTGCCGAGGATCGGGTAATTGCGGCGCACCGCGTGGGGGCTTTGCAGCAGGTCGAACAGACCGATCAGGCTCAGTACGCCAGTGACGGCGGTGATCGGCCAAAGCCAGTCATGTTCGAGGAAAGGCAGGCTGGCGAGGGTAAAAATCACGCAGACGGCAAAGAAGGCGTAGCGGCTCAGGAGTGACAGGCTCATACGGTTTCCTTGGTTCGGACTCGGAATAATCAGCGAAGATTGAGGGATAAACACATTCCCCTGTAGGAGTGAGCCTGCTCGCGATAGCGGTATATCAGCTACAAATGATTTGACTGACCCGACGCTATCGCGAGCAGGCTCACTCCTACATAAAGAAACTTCACCAAACGATCAGGCGTTTTGCGCCTGAAGAAAAATCGAAAACAGCTCGGACTGGGATTTGATCCCCAGCTTGCTGTACATGTGTTTCTTATGGACTTTCACGGTTTCTACGGAGATTTCCAGCTTACGGGCGATTTCTTTACTGGAGCAACCGCTGAGCATCAAGCGCCCTACATCCAGCTCGCGAGCGGTCAGTTGCGCACCTTTGAGTTGCTGCACCGAGGCCTCCAGTTGTACCCGCCAGTCTGCCCGGACAGGGGCGGCAGCGAGGGCCACGGTTTCGTTGATCTCATAGGGTAGTCGTTGGCGCAGCAGGCCCAGCACCCAAGGCTGGATCAATGACAGCAAGGCGATCTGTTCGCCAGTGAAACGTTTTTCACTGCCCAGTGACAGACACAACGTGCGATCGCCTTCGAGCTGACAATTGAACTGGATTTCGTCGGCCACGACATTCAGACGAAAGTATCGCTGGTAATACTCGGTCAGTTCGAAATGCTCCGGTGCGACCTCGGACAGGCGATACAGACCGGTGCGCGTTTGCTCGCGGCAGGCGATGTAGAAGGGATCGAGCAGGTACAGACCGCGCAGGTAATCCTGGAACAACGGGTCAGGGTTGCCGTCTGCGCCCGGGCATTCGGCGAAGACTTGCGGGTGTTGATCGGCGCTGAACAGCAGCACCACCCAGCTATCGAACGGCACGTATTGGTCGAGCAAACGCACCAGTTGTGCCCAGAAATTCGGCTTGTCCAGCGCATCGATCAGTTGCCCGACGGCACGGTGCCAGGTGATGTCATCAAACGAAAGTGTCATCGATCTACCCCTATCGGGTTACCCCGGCCGCGTAATTCCCTGGCCGCTCGCTTGCTGCGCATACTGGCCCACAGACAGCCACCGGGCAATCTTTCCGCGCCCGCTGCACATAACAAGGAATTCCCATGAAAGTCGAACTCGCGCAACTGGCGGGCCGTGACAATGCCACGGCCTACAACCTCGAACGCGCCCTCGCCGCGATTGCCGCGTGTGCGCCCGACACGCAACTGATCGTGTTCCCCGAAACCCACTTGATGGGCTTCCCGACGGCCGAGACCGTCGCGCAAACCGCCGAGCCCCTCGATGGCCCGACCGTCAGCGCGGTGCTGGCCGCCGCGCGCGAACGCAAGATCGCCGTGGTGATCGGCATGGCCGAGAACGACCACGGTCGCTTCTACAACACCACGCTGCTGATCACCCCTGCAGGCATCGCCCTGAAATACCGCAAGACGCACTTGTGGGCGTCGGATCGCGGTGTGTTCGAGGCCGGCGACCGCTACGCCACGTGCGAGTGGAACGGTGTGCGCGTTGGCTTGCTGATTTGCTACGACATCGAGTTTCCGGAGTCGGCCCGTGCCTTGGCGCAACTCGGTGCCGAACTGTTGATCGTGACCAACGGCAACATGGACCCGTACGCGCCGACTCACCGCACCGCGATCATGGCCCGCGCCCAGGAGAATCAGGCGTTTGCGCTGATGGTCAATCGCGTGGAGGCGGGGGACGACGGCTTGATGTTCGCCGGCGGCAGCGCGCTGGTCGATCCGCTGGGGGCGCTGTTGTTCGAGGCCGGGCGCGAAGAAGGGACATTCAGCGTTGAGCTGGATTTCGCACGATTGGAGATTGCGCGCAGGGATTACCGCTATCTGGATGATCAGCGGTTGAAGTTGCCGGGGGAGGTGGTGGAGCGCGGCGATGGTGTTCGTGAATTGTTGATTCCACGCCGTTGACCGCTGCCCTCACCCTAGCCCTCCCGAAACGTCGGACCGCCCATAGGGAGAGGGAACCGACCGAGTTGATTGTTCGAGGTACGCCGACCAGAAGCAACGGGTCGAACTCAGGTTTTACCCGATCGTTCCCACGCTCTGCGTGGGAATGCAGCCCGGGACGCTCCGCGTCCCAAGAGCGTCCATTGAGGCATTCCCACGCAGAGCGTGGGAACGATCAGCCACACCCGAAACATTCGCCGAACTCGGCTCTGCCATAAATCCAATAAAATTCGGAGTAAGTCGCCCATGGCTCGTTTGCAACGCACCCTTTCATTAGGGTCGGTGGTGCTGTTCGGCATCGCCTACATGACGCCGATCATTGTCCTCGGCACCTTTGGCATCCTCGCTCAGTCCACCGCCGGCATGGTCCCTGCCGCGTATCTGGCGGCGCTGATCGCGATGTTCTTCACGGCGATGAGCTACGGCCGCATGGCCGCCGCGTTCCCGGTCGCCGGTTCCGCTTACAGTTACGTGCGCAAGGCGATCAGCCCGAAACTCGGCTTCATCGCCGGTTGGGCAGTCTTGCTCGATTACCTGTTTCTGCCGATGGCGATCTGGCTGATCGGCGCGGCATATCTGGCCTCGGCATTCCCGTCGATCCCGCAATGGATCTGGGTGCTGGCGTTCATCGGCATCACCAGCGCAATCAACATCATCGGTCTGAAACTGGCCAACGGCATCAACGCCTTGCTGATGCTGGTGCAGTTTCTAGTGTTGATCGCCTTCGTCGCGTTGTGCGTGCACTACATCGGTGGCGATGCGGGCACACCGTTGTGGTCGATCAAGCCGTTCTTCAACGGCGACATGCAAATGCCGCTGATCATGAGCGGTGCGGCGATTGCCTGCTATTCGTTTCTCGGCTTCGACGCGGTCAGTACGTTGACCGAAGAAACCCGCGACCCACGCCGCACCATTCCGCGAGCGATCATGTTGATCACGCTGATCGGCGGGCTGATCTTCGTCGGCGTTTCGTACTTCGTGCAGATTGCGCACCCCTCGTTCCAGTTCGACAGTGTCGACTCGGCCGCCTATGAAATCGCGCGCAACATTGGCGGTGATCTGTTTGTGTCGATCTTTCTGATCGGTCTGATTGTCGGCCAGTTCGCCTCGGGGCTGTCGGCGCAGGCCAGTGGTTCGCGGTTGCTGTTCGCCATGGGCCGCGACGGCGTGTTGCCGAAGTCATTCTTTGGCACCTTGCACGCGCGCTTCGGCACACCGGTCAACAGCATCCTGCTGTGCGCCGTGGTGGCGTTGCTGGCGCTGAAACTCGACGTGACCACCTCGACCTCGTTCATTAACTTCGGCGCTTTCCTGGCGTTCAGCCTGGTCAACCTCTCGGTGATCTTCCATTACTGGATCGGCGGCGAGAAAAAAGGCCCGCGTGAGCTGGTGCTGTTTCTGGTTTTCCCGTTTATCGGGCTGGTGGCGGATTTGTGGCTGATGGTCAGCCTTGATCATCTGGCGGTGTATCTGGGTTTGAGCTGGCTGGCGATCGGCGTGGTGTACCTGGCGGTGCTCACCGGGGGCTTCCGTCGGCAACCGCCGGAGATGGATTTTCAGGAAGCGAGCTGAGCCTTGCGGCTTGGCACACGGTGGACCGGCGTGTGATCCTTGGCGCTTTTGCGCCAAGGGTTTTTCGTATGTCGACTGCTTCCACTATTCGCATTGCCGCTGCGCTGTTGCTCAACACTCAAGGGCAGACCCTGCTGGTGCGCAAACGCGGGACCACGGCGTTCATGCAACCGGGCGGCAAGATCGAGGCGCACGAGTTGCCGGTGCACGCGCTGGCGCGTGAGCTGGAAGAGGAATTGGGCTTGCAGATCGACCCGGCGCAGGCGGCATTTCTCGGGCAGTTTTCCGCCCCCGCGGCCAACGAGCCGGGTTGCGTTGTACAGGCGCAAATCTTTCAGCTGACGATCGATGTCGCCGTCACGCCGGCGGCAGAAATCGAAGAGGTGATCTGGGTCGATCCGGCCACTGATCCTGCTGTCGATCTGGCGCCATTGACACGCGACCTGATCCTGCCGTTTTATCGCAATTCGCTGAGCGCTATCGCCTGATCATCCACGCAAAGGACTTTGCCATGATCCCGCTGCAAGACTTGCTGATTTTCGCCGCTGCTGCACTGCTGATGGTGCTGACGCCGGGGCCGAACATGATCTATCTGATTTCGCGTTCGATCTGTCAGGGGCGCAAGGCCGGGGTGACGTCGTTGCTCGGCGTGGTGGCGGGGTTCTTTGTGCATCTGTTTGCGGCGGCGGCCGGTTTGACCGCTGTGTTTCTTGCGGTGCCTATGGCCTACGAAGTGCTGAAATGGGCCGGTGCGCTGTACCTGTTGTGGCTGGCCTGGCAAGCGGTGAAACCCGGGGCCCGCTCGCCGTTCGAAGCGCAGCAATTGCCGGCGGACTCGTCGCGGAAGTTGATCACCATGGGCTTTCTCACCAGCGCACTGAACCCGAAAATTGCGGTGTTCTATCTCTCGGTGTTCCCGCAATTCATCACGCCAGAACACGGTTCGGTGTTCAGCCAAAGCATCATTCTCGGCCTGACCCAGATCAGCGTCAGTTTCTGCGTGAATTTGCTGATCGCGCTGTTCGCGGCGGGCATTGCTTCGTGGTTTGTGCGCAACCCGACATGGCTGACACTGCAGCGTTACTTCATGGGGTTTGTCCTCGGTGGTCTCGCTGTACGGCTGATGCTTGAGCAACGCAGGACGGCATGAGCATGTGGATCGAACGGCTGGACGCCACGCATGCCCTGGCCTATCGCGAGCTGATGCTCGAAGCCTACGACCGTCACCCGCAGGCGTTCACCTCCAGCGTGCGCGAACGGGCGGTGATGCCATTGAGCTGGTGGGAGGGGCGCCTGACCAGCAAACTCGATGTGGTGCTTGGCGCGTTTGAAGCCGGCACGCTGGCCGGCATCGTCGGCCTGGCGTTCGAACCGCGCGAGAAGGCTCGTCACAAGGCCACGTTGTTCGGCATGTACGTGTCGGCGGATTTTCGCCAGCACGGTCTGGGGTATGAGCTGGTGCAGGCGGCCATTGCCGAAGCGCAAACCCACCCAGCGTTAAAACTCATCCAATTGACCGTCACGGCTGGCAATGACGCCGCGTTCAATCTCTATCAGCGCTGCGGCTTCATCCAGTTCGGCCTCGAACCGCTGGCGGTGCGAGTGGGAGAAGACTATTTCGACAAGGTCCACATGTGGCGCGAGATCTGATTTCACACTGATCCCTGTGAGAGCGAGCCTGCTCGCGAAAGCGATGTGTCAGTCAGTAATGATGTGTCTGACCCACCGCATTCGCGAGCAGGCTCGCTCCCACAGAGTTCGCGCTGTACTTGAGTCAGCGCACCGCGCTGACACCGTCCAGGGTCGAAAACGAGGTGTCCTTGGCCGTCAGCAGAAAATCGCGCATGTACGGTGCATCGAGCATGTCGGTGCGGATCGCCGCGTACAACGTCGCGAACAAGCCTTTTTCCCCCAGCCGTTTGCCTTTCACGTAACCGCGCGAGCTGTATTCATGCAGCGCCCAGTGCGGCATGCCGCAGACGCCACGGCCGCTGGCGACCAGTTGCATCATCATCACCGTCAGCTCCGAGGTGCGCACCTGCGCCGGTTCAATGTCGGCAGGTTCCAGAAAGCGCGTGAAGATGTCGAGGCGGTCGCGTTCCACCGGATAAGTGATCAGGGTTTCCGTGAGCAAGTCTTCGGGGACGATGTACGGTTTGCTCGCCAATGCATGCTGATTGGCCACCGCGAGCATGGCTTCATACGTGAACAGCGGCACATAGGTGATGCCGGCGATTTCCAGCGGATCGGAGGTCACCACCAGATCGAGATCGCCACGGGCCAGCGCCGGCAACGGCGCGAAGGCGAAGCCCGAGGCAAGGTCGAGTTCGACTTCCGGCCAGGCATCGCGGAACTGGTCGATGGTCGGCATCAGCCACTGGAAACAACTGTGGCATTCGATGGCCATGTGCAAACGCCCGGCAGTGCCACCGGCCAGACGGCCAATGTCACGTTCGGCGGCGCGCAGCAACGGCAGGGTGGCGTCGGCCAGTTGCAGCAGGCGCAAACCGGCGCTGGTGAAACGCACCGGTTTGGTCTTGCGCACGAACAAGGCCATGCCCAGCCGTTCCTCGAGCTCCTTGAACTGATGAGACAGCGCCGACTGCGTCAGGTGCAGGCGGTCGGCGGCGTCGACAAGGCTGTCGGCTTCACGCAGGGCGTGCAGGGTTTTCAGGTGGCGGATTTCAAGCACCGAAGGCTCCATGAGGAAAACTTGTGGTCAACACAAAAAGGTTGAGTTTGTCTCATGATCGCCCGGCTGTCGACACGGGTGTCGGTCGCCCTGGCAAAGCTTCAAGCCCCCTGACGCTTTCAGACCTCCTCGAAAAAACTCAAAACCGCCGATTGCTTGCCAATCTTCGAATACGGCAGGGTGGCATCGTCGGCGTGGGTCAGGAAGCGGTGTTCGCGCAGTTTCAGGTGAGCGGTTTCGAAGCGGCGAAACGGCGCTGTTGCACTGTGGTAATGAAAATGCGCATACCACACCGCAACGGCAGGCTGCGCGAAGAGATTCCAGATCTCGTATTCCTGCATGTAGTCCGGATGGCCCTGGTGCCTGCCCAAGTGCTTGATCGGCTGCGTGCGGCGTATCTCCACGGCATGCTGGCCGATGAGGTCGTAGAGCATGCCATCGGTAGGATTCTGGCTGGTCAGCGAGCGCTCCGTGCGCAGCGTACGCCCGGCAATCTTCAGTTCCGCCGCGCGGTCGCGCAACGTCTGAATGATCGGGTGCTGCGCAGATTTTACGGCGATACGGTCGGCGCGGGTGCTGAGTTCACCTGCCTGGCTGTCCATCATGTGCTGCAGGTCGACGGGGAGCATGCCGGTGTCGGCATTTCTCACCACCGTAGCCCGGTAAGCGGCCACATTATCCAGTCGGTGCTGTGCTTCGCTGACCAGCGTGGGCAGACTCAACTCGGCGGGTGAGCGAGCGATTGTGTTCTGCGGGTTGGTCAGGCGCATTCGACCATCGGTGCCTTGTTCCCAGATTTCCTCATGGCCTGCCGGCCCCGTGCATTTGTATCGACGGATCTGGGTCACGTTGTCCCATTGCTCAATGCCATGCCGCAATTGATTGTCGTCTGTGGTGAACACGCGTTGCAGAGGCCGCCCCGCGACCCTTGGCTCGGGCGGCGTGTTGATTGCGGCGCGCGCTCGATCCGCTAGCCGGTCAATGCCGTCCAGCAAGGGCTCGACCACGTCCAGATGGAAGAATTGCGGGTAGCTGGCGGTCCACACGCCCATCTCGCGACGAAAGCGCTCGCTCAGCTCGACACATTCCTGAAGCATCCGGTTTCGTTGGGCTGTTGTGGCCGCGATATTCGGCAGGTCGTACTGGCGGTACAGGACGCGATCGATGTCCAGGCGAAGCGGATCGGCAATCCCTAGAAAGTAGAGCCACGATGCATCGTCGGGGTTACTGGCTTGCTTGACGATTTCCAAGCGTTGGGAGGTCTTCAGGTAAAGCAAGACGCGATCGCTGTGTTGGGTATTGATGTTATCGACGAGCGCCGAGATCTTCGGCCGGTCCTTGGCCAGCATGCGCTCATACCAGTGATTGACCTGCTCCTTGAGCGTTTCGATATGGTCGAGCTTTTTCACGATCTCGACGCGCAATACGCGTATTTCTTCCATGAGGCTCAGACGGTGAGGCAGTGTGCCGAGCGGCAAAGTATCGCGAACCTTCTTCAGTTCTTTGATTTGCAGGGTCATGGCACGAACGCTGTGCGATGCATGAATCGCGCGGCGCCTGTGGCGATCAGTCAATAGCCATGCAGCCTTGCCTTGCATATCGGCGACCTCCCGACGTTTCCTGCCATGGGTCAGCGCAGTCAAGTCGGTCAATGTCTGATAGCGCTGCCTGGCCAATTGGATATCGCCAGTGCAAGCGGCTTCGACCGCCGGCCACATGGCCGGGCGTTCCGCTTCAGTCGCTACGCGGTAAGCGTTGAGGATCAAATCACTTTGTGTGCCCCTCGCCTGCATTTGGTCTGCCAGGTCATCAGCGGCGGTAGTCAGTTGATGGTGACGGCGGTAATTTCGATCCACCAGCCAGCGCGGCAAGCGTTGGCGAATCACCGGCGGCCAGTAAGGATCCAGCGTATCGGCCACGCGCCCGACGACATTGCCACCCGCCGTCAGGCCGCCGTCAAAGGTCGTTCCGTAAACGCCGAACCAGGTGTCCCAGCGCCCGGTTTCATCCAGTGCGATCGGTTGCTTGTAGGTTTTTCGCGAGTTGCCGGACAGGCGCCACTGGCGCGAGTCTTTGCTCAACTCAACCTGGTAGAGGCGGCCCTGACGTTCGATGAAGTCGCCGTCGGCATGCCGGTAGACACCACGGTAGACGCCATGACTGGCCGGCACTGTGCCTGCCAGTGAAATCGGTTTTTCATATTCGTAATCCTTGAAACGCGCCAGCACATGTCTGGCCTGGCGCTGCGTCTTGCCGTGCAGGGCCGCGACGTTGCCGACCAGAGCGTGGAGTTGGCGAGCCTGCGTCAACGCGCGTGTCGTCCGAGAGAGGGTCGAGGCCACCGCTTCGCCCGGGAGCAGATCCATGAGTGCGTCGATCAACGACAGCAGCATGGACTCGATTTCCGCCAGACCGTCAGCGACTTCACCCCGCAGGAATGCGGTGACGGCCTGATTGGCGGCGGTCCAGGCCTGATACAGCGCCAGCACACTGCCGACAAAAGGCACCATGCCCAGCGCCATTTTTATGTAGTTGAAGGCGCGTGGGCCTTTCAGGGCGTAGCGCTCGAAGAACAGCGCATCGTTGGAACGTGACGTACCGCGATGAGCTTCGATCAGGCGCCCCTCGTGCGCATCGAGCAGGTGCGCGGCCAGCGAAGTACTCGCTGGCCAGCGCACGCCGACTTCGATAATGGCATCGAAGTTTTTTTCCACGGCCTGACCGATACGGCTGACGTGGGCTCTGACGTTGCCCTGCAAAGCTCTGTTCGCCAGGTACTCGATCCACTTGTCACTCCCGCACAGGGTGAACAACCCTTTGCGCGCCGCTTCGAGCGTGTCGTAGCGGCGGAAAAACTGCCCGTCGTGGCTATCCGGCAAGTACAACAGGGTGACGCCGCTGATCTGTTCTTCGATGAAGCTGACGCCGGACAGCGTCACCGGGCCTGCGCCGGGCGTGTCCTTGCCACCGACTTTCAGAGCCACTGGCAACAGCACAATACGCTTGCCGTTGGCGCGCCACGCTTCTTCGGTATTGGCATCCATGGCGATGTTCAGTAACGCTGACTCGTCACGGCTGAGGTGTTTTTGCAGGCGCGCATTGTCGCTTTGGATCTTGAGCATCAGGCGCCAAGGCTCAATCAGGCTTTCCCGGCGATGTTGTTTGACGAAGTCCGACTCGCTGGCCGCGCCCCTGAACGCGTCGCGGATCTTCTGCTCATAGGCCTTGGGCAGGTCGAGTTCCGGCAGGACTTTGCGCAGGTAGGTCAGGTTGATGCCTTCGAGCAGACGCGTGCGATCCTTTTTCAGTGTCGCGGTGACGTCCAGTCGCAGGAAGATCAGACGCTGCGACAGCGAGTCGTTGAGTACTGAATGCACATTATCGATATTGAGCTGGGCCAGGTCTTCGAGGGACATTTTGCTGCGGGCTTTACTGGGCACAATCACCGTCTTCTTCCGGACGCCACCCGGTCCCGACTCGGGGACTTGTTCGGTTTTGGTCGAGTCGGGGAAGTCGACCTGCACGGAAAAGTGTCCTTCCAGTGCAAAATCCTTGCGCAGTCGCGCGTACAGATGGCGCCGGGAGAAGTCGTCACGCGGTTCCAGGGCGAGGGTCATGAGCGCGTGGCTTTGGCGCATCGCCGCGATGTACGCCTCGATGTTTTGTTTGAGCTCGCTGCGCTCGTTCTCCTTCAGTTTGATCAGCCATTCCGGCAGATGACCGGCAAGGGTGGCGCTGCGTTCCTGCTCTTGCAGGTGAGTGAAGGACAGGCTTCTGGCGGCGTTAACCGGCACCTGCAGATTGGCCAGGCAGCCTTGGCGCAGAATTTCCAATGCGTCGGCCTGTGCGGGTTTTCCGCGCAGGTCTGTCGCCTTCGTTTCGAAGTCGGCCATCAACTTATCGAGACAGTGGTGCAGCGGGTCCGTGGTCAGGGGGCTCAGTTGCAAAGCCAACTCGCTGTCCTGATCCTGAATCCTGAACACCTCGCGCTCCAGTGTGCGGCGATCGGCGAAGCGTTGCAGGCCACCGCCGACGCCAGGCCAATAGAGCAACAGACTGGCGCTTGACGTGCTGTCCGACAGTGCGGCCTGACGAGCGATCACCAGCACGCCCTTGAGCGTTTCGCTCTGCGTGGTGGTGACCCCGTCTTTCGTGGCGGTCAGCGACAAGGTCAGGGTGGCGGCGCAGAAGTCAGCGTCGCGTTCGGCGACGACGGGTTTATCCAGCACCGTTTTGAGCAGATCGTGCTCGGCGCTGTCGAGTTGTCCCAGTGCCGCTTGTAGCCGAGCTTCGGCGTGCAAGCCGTCCTTGTGCGCCCGTTGCAGGGTTTTGAATGTCGAATTGAAGGCGGCCACGTCAGTGGTGCTTTCGCGGTAAAGCAGCGATGTGGCAGCGGTCTCGGCGGTTTGTTCGGCGGTCTCCAGTGATGTGAGTGCGTCTTTGCACTGTCGGTAGCGGGAGCCGTCGCTGTCGTTGTCCAGCAAACGTGCGAGTGCCTCGCGCTCGCGCTTGAGCGCTGCCTGGCGTACGACCATTGGAATAGTGGCCGACAGGCTGCCGAACAGCGGTTTTTCAGCCACTTCCAGATCGTTGGCGACCCGCAGCGGTTTCGGCGGCGCCGCCACAATATTCGCGCTGCTGCGCTGATGATCGATCAGGTCGGCATGCACCAGCGATTGTGCTCCGTGCGCTCTTATTCCGGGTTTGTTCTTGTTGGACATGCTCAAGGTATTGAGCTGGGCGTGATTTCTGTCGGCGAACAGATCGCTTGCCCCTGTGACCATCGGATCGTCGGCAGCGCTGTAGTCAACGCGCAGGATTTCCTTGGGCAGGCCGGTGGGGACCTGTACCTGACCGGCCAGCCATGTTTGCAGGTCTGCGCGGTTCTTGAAGGCCTGGATCGATACCGGCCTGCCGGGCAGATACAGCAACGGCGCCGCCGTGGCCAGATCGCCCATGCTGATGACCCACGCCCCCGGTAGTTTGACTTTGCTGCCGTTGCTCAGCACCAGTGCCGGTTTTTCTGTGTGCACGGGTTGACCCTCGAAGGTCAGTGCACCAGCAACTGAATCGATGATCTGTTGCAGGAGTTTGAATTGCTTAGCGGTAATGGCCTGGTTAGCGAGGGCCGTGTGCGCAGTGGCTTCGAAATGCGCCCGGTAAAGCTGCGTGGCGCGCAGGCTCCGTGACACCGGCGTGCGTGGCGCGCGCGCTTTCCAGAATGATTGCCAGCGCGCAGCGTGACTTTGCCTCGGATCGAGCGATTTGAATTTTTCAAGGAGTTGCAGCGGTTTCAACGTGTACAACGCGTGATTTTTGCTGATGCCGGTGACGTGGCAACGCTGATCCAGATCGGTTTCCAGCGTCGGCTGTTGAACAACGTAGGCACAGGCATCGGTGAGGCTGACGATATGTTCCGGTTGCTCGTGGGTGGCAGCAAAGTGCAAATGCGTGTGTTCGCCCTCCAGTTGCAGTTGTTGTCGCAGTAGCTCATTGAACGTGTCGCGCAGGGCGGGGCTGGCGGCAAACAATTCACGCAGACCTTCGCTGGCGGCGCGCCAACGTTCGCTGGCCTGCAGCAGCAGACTGTCGTCGGTCACTGGCGGCAAGTGCCTGGCGTCCGTGGGCAGAGGTGAGGGGGCGGAGGATTCATCCAGACTGAGGCGATCGGGCATGGTGGCATGACTCGCTTGGGGAGCGGGTAATCCGCTCTGGAACGTGTCATTCAAGAGAAATCGCCTACGGCGATGGTGGTACATAGATATTGTTTGCAACCCACCTTCGTGACCGCTCGGCACTCTTCATCAAACTGTCATCGAACTGTGGCGGCGCGCTTGTACAAACTTCATCAGACTCGCGCTCTACTGGGGTTCTGCGTTTCGGTGTTTTTCATGGCTAAGGGTTTTTTATCGGTCGCGGCTGTATTGGTCGCGATTTTTTTCGCTCCGTCATTGTTTGCGGCGGCGCGCTGCGATGTGAATGTGCCGACCGAGCACGTCGATCTGCAGCAGGTGAGCATTGCTTATCAGAGCGTCGGTCGCGCATCGGATCCGGCGTTGTTGCTGGTGATGGGCCTGGGCGGGCAGTTGATCCACTGGCCGGACGAAGTGGTGGTTGCGCTGTGTCAGCAGGGCTTTCGGGTGATTCGCTACGACAACCGCGATGTCGGCCTGTCGACCTGGCGTCAGGCGCCGGTCGAGGCCAACCTGACCTTTGAAGTGCTGCGCTACAAGCTCGGCCTGCCGGTGGCGGCGCCGTACAGCCTGACCGACATGGCTGACGACGCGCTGGGTTTGATGGACGCGTTGCACGTCGAGCAGTTTCACGTACTGGGCGCCAGCATGGGCGGGATGATCGCCCAGCACATGGCGGCGATGGCGCCGCAGCGGGTCGAAAGCCTGACGTTGATCATGACGACGTCTGGCGCCGAAGGCTTGCCGGCACCGAGTGCGGCGCTGGTGCAACTTCTATCGCGACGCGGCGCGCCGAATCGTCAGATGGCACTGGAACAACAGGCGGATTTGCTCGCGGCACTCGGCAGCCCGGCGGTCGCCGATGATCGGCAGGCTCTGCTGCATCAGGCTGCGCTGTCGTATGACCGGGCGTTCAACCCCGAAGGCGTGAAACGGCAGATCATGGCGATCCTCGCCGAGCCGAGTCGGGTGGCGTTACTCAACCAATTGCGCGTGCCGACGCTGGTGGTGCATGGCACGGCGGACCCGTTGTTGCCGGTGATGCACGGTGTGCATCTGGCGGCGCATATTCGCGGCAGTCAGTTGAAGCTGATTCCGGGGCTGGCCCATCGTTTTCAGGAGGCATTCAAGGAACCGTTGCTGGCGGCGGTGCTGCCGTATTTGCAGCAGCACCGAGAGGACACTTCGCATTGGGCGCAGATTGAGCCGGTGGTGGGCGGGAATCTGCTGTAACCAAAAGTGGGCGGTGTTGTTATGGCCCCTTCGCGAGCAAGCTCGCTCCCACATTTGGAATGCGTACCCCTGTGGGAGCGAGCTTGCTCGCGAAGGGGTCGTTACAGTCACTACAAAACCCAGCCCGGGTGTATCGTGCAAACTTTCCCGCACGATTTCCCCCCGCGAGGTGTGTGATGAGTTCTGCCTTGAAAATCGATTTTGTCAGCGACGTCTCCTGCCCGTGGTGCGTCGTCGGTTTGTATGGCCTGCTGGAAGCGCTGCAGATCCTGAGCAACGAAGTGCAGGCCGAGATCCGTTTCCAGCCCTTCGAACTGAACCCGAAAATGGGCGTTGATGGGCAGAACATTGCCGAGCATATTCAAGAGAAGTACGGCTCGACGCCGGAGCAATCGCAGAAGAATCGTGAAGCGATCCGCGCTCGGGGTGCTGAACTGGGGTTTACTTTTCGCACTGATGGCAATAGCCGTATTTACAACACCTTTGATGCGCATCGTTTGCTGCATTGGGCGGGGCTTGAGGGTTTGCAGTTGCCGTTGAAGGAGGCGCTGTTCAAGGCGTATTTCAGTGAGGGCGGCAATCCGTCGGATCATCGGCAACTGGTGCAGATTGCTGAAGGTGTCGGGCTGAATCGCCAGCGGGCCGAGGCTGTACTGGCGTCGGACGAATTCGCCGATGAGGTGCGTGAGGAGGAGCAGTTGTGGCTGCAGCGCGGGGTGAGTTCGGTGCCGACGGTGGTGTTCAACGGGCAGTATGCGGTGACGGGTGGGCAGCCGGTGGAGACGTTTGTCGGGGCGATTCGGCAGATTATGGCTGACGCCCGGGGTGGTGCCGTCAACTGAAAAGCTAAAAGCCCCTCACCCTAGCCCTCTCCCGGAGGGAGAGGGGACTGATCGAGTTGTATTTGGCTATCCGCCGACCTGATGCATTGAGTCGATTATGGATTCGGTACAGCACTTTCACGTCGACGGAGATCTTCAATATTCAGCGGTCGGCCCCCTCTCCCTCTGGGAGAGGGCTGGGGTGAGGGTCAGCTGTGCAACCGTACCCAAACCGTCACCAACACGGTGGCGGCCATCAACCAGGCCACCGCCGCCACCGCCAACGAAGCCTCCAGCCGCAACCGATCCACCATCACATACAACGTCGCCAGATACACAAAGTACGGAATGATCGACCACATCCCGAATACGATCGTGGTCTTCAGATCCTCAACCGAACGCCCCTTGCCAACGATGTAATGCGCAATCAGCGCAAACGTCGGAAACAGCGGTACCAGCCCCGCGATGTAATAGTTTCTGGTCTTCGACAGCGCGGCGATGATCAACACTACCGCTGCGCCCAACAAGGCTTTGAAAAACAGATCCACTTCGTTCTCGCTTAATGGCTCAGGCCGTACTTTTTCACTTTGTCGAACAGCGTGGTCTTGGCCATGCCCAGTTCCAGACTCGCCTGAGTCAGGTTGCCGCCGCTGCGTTGCAGGGCATCGCTGAGCAGGTTGCGCTCGAACGCTTCCACCGCTTCGGCAAACGCCAGCCCTTGTCCGCCACTGTTGGCGCCCGTCTTTTTGAAAGCGGGCAAACCGAGGGCAAAACGTTCGGCGACATTGCGCAGTTCGCGCACGTTGCCCGGCCAGTCGTGGCTCATCAGGTTCGACAGGGTCTGGTTGTCCAGCTCCGGCAGCGCGCGATCAAAGCGCAGGGCCGACTGCTGGGTGAAGTGTTCGAACAGTTGCAGGATGTCTTCACGGCGCTCGCGCAGCGGCGGCAATTCCAGCGTCACCACGTTGAGGCGGTAGTACAAGTCGCTGCGAAATTCGCCGGCCCTGCTCGATTCGTCGAGGTCGGATTTGGTCGCCGCGATTACCCGGCAATCCACCGCCACGCTCTGGTTTGAACCCAGGCGTTCGAGGGTGCGTTCCTGCAACACGCGCAGCAGTTTGATCTGCAACGGCAGCGGCATGCTTTCCACTTCGTCGAGGAACAATGTGCCGCCGTCGGCGTGTTCGATCTTGCCGATGCGACGCTTGCCGGCACCCGTAAACGCGTTGGCCTCGTGGCCGAAAATTTCGCTTTCGAAAAGGTTCTCCGGCAGGCCGCCGCAGTTCAACGCGACGAACTGCTTGCTGTGCCGGCGGCTGAAGTCGTGCAGGCAACGGGCGACCAGTTCTTTACCGGTGCCGGTCTCGCCTTCGATCAGCACGTTGGCCGAGGTGTCGGCGACGTTGGCGATCAGTTCACGCAGGTTCTGCATGGCTGGCGAACGACCGATGATTCGTCCTTCAAGAGAATCGCGCTCGGCCAGTTGCCGGCGCAACGACGACACTTCGCGAGCCAGACTACGTTGCTCCAGCGCCCGCCGCGCGACGTCGACCAGACGCTCCGGTGAGAACGGTTTCTCCATGAAGTCGTAAGCGCCTTTCTGCATCGCGCCAACGGCCATGGAAATGTCGCCGTGACCGGTGATAAGGACCACCGGCAGACTGCGATCGCGTTGCTTCAGGCGGGTCAGCAGTTCCAGGCCATCGATGCCCGGCAGGCGAATGTCGCTGATGACGATGCCGGCAAAATTGTCGCCGACACGCTCCAGCGCTTCCTCGGCACTGCCGACACCGACGCAGGGAATGTCTTCGAGGGTCAGCGCCTGTTGGCAGCCGAGCAGCACATGGGGGTCGTCTTCGACGATCAGCACACTGAGTTCTGGGTTCATATTGGCTCGGCAGGAGTAGGGCTTACCAACGGTAAACTGAGGACGAAGGTGGTGCCACCGCTGGCCGGGTGTTCGACACCCAGATGACCGCCGGTGGCAGCCGCGAGGCTGGCGGAAAGCGTCAGGCCCAGACCCAGGCCTTGTTCGCCGGGTTTGGTGGTGAAGAACGGTTCGAACAGATGCTTGCGCGCTTCGGCATCGACGCCATGACCGTTGTCGCGCACGCGCAGGCGATATTTGGCGTTGAATTCTTCGCCCTCCAGCCACAGTTCGGGCTGTGGTTGCGCTTGCATCGCATCGAGGGCGTTGCCGATCAGGTTGACCAGAATCTGTTCGAGACGGGTCTGGTCGATCTGCACCTGCACATCAATGAACTGCCGGTGAATGTCCAGCGTAGAACTCTCCACGCGCGCACCGAGCAATTGCAACGCGGCATCGACCGCTTTGCCGAGGCTGGCCTGGCCTTGATTGTCACCACGGCGGGCAAACGAACGCAGGCTGGCGGTGATCCGTCCCATGCGGTCGATCAGGTCATTGATGGTCTTGAGGTTAGTGCTGGCCACATCCAGCTGACCGCGTTCGAGAAAGCGTACGGTGTTGCCCGACAGCGTGCGCATCGCCGCCAGCGGCTGGTTCAGTTCGTGGGCAATGCTGGTCGACATCTGGCCGATGGCGGCGAGTTTGCCGGCCTGCACCAGTTCATCCTGAGCGCGGCGCAACGTCTCTTCGGCCTGACGGCGTTCGCGGATCTGGCTCTTCAGCCGCTCGTTGCTGGCGCGCAGGTCGGTGGTGCGTTCGGTAATCCGACGCTCAAGCTGATTGTTGGCTTCCTGCAAGGCTTCGCGGGCGGCGAGGCGGGTGGCGATGACCTTGCGCCGCTCGTTCCAGGCGATCAACAGGAAGGCCACCAGTGCGAAGGCGACGGCGACGAGAATGCCTTGATTGATCGCTTCACGGCGCAGGTCCTGCAACGGTGTGAGCAGGGTGAAATTCCACGGCGTGTCGCTCAGTGGCCGGGTCTGCGCGAGATAGCTGATGTCGTCCTCGCCGGACTGCACTTCGCTGTTGGCCGGGAAGGTGAGTTTCTCCACGCCTTCGGACAAGGTTTCGCGAGCCAAAGGTTGCAATTCGTTGAGCGGGAACCAGTAGTACTGCAGGCTGCGGGCGAGTTTTTCTTTGGTGGCTTCACTCAAGGGAATGACCGCTTTGAGGCGCCGGGCCGGATCGCTGGAGAGAATGATGATGCCGTTCTCATCGCTGACGAAGGCTTCCAGACGCGCCCGCTGCCAACGTTCTTCCATGGCTTCCAGGCGCACTTTGACCACGGCGACGCCGATGATCTTGCCGTGCTCTTCGAGGCCGTGGGCGAGGTAGTAACCGGGTTCACCGTTGGTACTGCCGATGCCGTAGAACCGCCCGGGTTCGCCACGGATGGCTCTCTGGAAGTAGGCGCGAAAGGACAGGTCTTCACCGAGGTAACTGTCGACATCGCGCCAGTTGCTGGTGGCCATGACGCGGCCAGTGGTGTCCATGACGTAAATGGCCCGACTGCGGCTGCGCCGGTTCAGGCCTTCGAGGTAATCGTTGACCTTTTGTCGGTGTTCCGGGGTCGGCTCGGCCAGCAACTGCGACACACTGGTTTCGAGTTCCAGCAGGCTGGGCAGGTAGGTGTATTTGCTGATCTCGCTTTCGACCGCGCGGGCGTGCAGTTCCAGCTGACGCTGGCCGTTTTCGCCGAGGCTGCGGATACCGAAATGTTCACTGGTCCAGAAGCCGATGAAGCCCAGACCGATCATCAGGGCGATGATCAGCGGCGGCAGAAACAAATGACGAATCAGACGGGGTTTCACGGCAAGTGATGGCGGCGCGGCGCGATAGAGATTGGGGTCGCATTTCATCACAGTTGCCTTGGGTCAACCACCACACTTGCAGGCTCACCGCTATCCCGGTGGGAGCGAGCTTGCTCGCGAAGAGGCCGGAGCAGTCAACATCGATGTTGAATGTCAGTCCGCTTTCGCGAGCAAGCTCGCTCCCACAGGGATCAGTGTGATGGCGCAAGTACTCGGTTTTAGTGCTGCAGGATTTTCTCGAGGAAGTGCTGCGCGCGTTCCGAGCGGGCACTGATGTCGCCGAAGAATTCCTCTTTCGGGCAGTCTTCGATGATCTTGCCGGCGTCCATGAAGATCACCCGGTCGGCCACTTTACGGGCGAAGCCCATTTCGTGGGTCACGCACATCATGGTCATGCCTTCGTGGGCCAGTTGCACCATCACGTCGAGCACTTCGTTGACCATCTCCGGGTCCAGCGCCGAGGTCGGTTCGTCGAACAGCATGACGATCGGGTCCATCGCCAGCGCCCGGGCAATCGCCACACGCTGTTGCTGACCGCCGGAGAGTTGCCCCGGGTGCTTGTGAGCGTGCGCCGACAGGCCTACGCGCTCGAGCAGTTGCAGACCTTTCTTGGTCGCCTCTTCCTTGCTGCGGCCCAACACCTTGATCTGCGCGATGGTCAGGTTTTCGGTGATGGTCAGGTGCGGGAACAGTTCGAAATGCTGGAACACCATGCCCACGCGCGAACGCAGTTTCGGCAGGTTGGTCTTCGAGTCGGCAATTGAGGTGCCGTCGACGACGATGTCGCCTTTCTGGAACGGCTCCAGCGCGTTGACGCACTTGATCAGGGTCGATTTGCCGGAACCCGACGGGCCGCAGACCACGATCACTTCGCCTTTTTTGACCTCGGTGCTGCAATCAGTCAGCACCTGGAAGTCGCCATACCACTTGTTGATGTTTTTGATAGAGATCATACGGCGAACCTTTTTTGCAGACGCTTGACCAGCAGCGAGGCGGAAAAGCTGATGATGAAGTAGACGACACCGGCGAAGATCAGGAATTCGTTGGAACGACCGATGATGTCGCCGCTGGAGCGGGCGGAGTTGAGGAAGTCCACCAGGCCCACGGTGTAGACCAGCGAGGTGTCCTGGAACAGGATGATCGACTGTTGCAGCAGCAACGGCGTCATCTTGCGGAACGCCTGGGGCAGGATGATCAGACGCATGGTCTGGCCATAGGTCATGCCCATCGCTTGCGCGGCGGCCATCTGGCCTTTGGGGATCGACTGCACACCCGCACGGACGATCTCACAGAAGTACGCGGCTTCGAACATCATGAACGCCACGACGCAGGAGGTGAACGCGCCGATCGGCGTGTCTTCACCGGTGATCCAGCGCAGCACGAACGGCACCGCCAGGTAAAACCAGGTGATTACCAGCAGCAGCGGGATCGAACGGAAGTAGTTCACATAGGCGCCGGCCACCCGCGACAGCAGTTTGCTCGACGACAGGCGCATCAGTGCGAGGATTGTCCCCAGCACGATGCCGCCGACCACGCCCATGACCATCAACTGCAAGGTCATGACCATGCCGTTCCACAGGCCCGGAATAGCGGGGATGATGCCGCTGAAATCGAAGTCCATTATTTACCCCCCACGGAGATCAGGCCGGGCACCGCGACTTTCTTCTCGACCATGCGCATCAGCAACATCAGGCTCATGTTCAGGGTGAAGTAGATCAGCGTGGCCAGGGTGAAGGCTTCAAACAGGTTGGCCGAGAACTCGGCGGTCTGTTTGGTTTGCGCCAGCAGTTCCATCAGGCCGATCAGGGACGCCACGGAGGAGTTCTTGAAGACGTTGAGGAATTCCGAGGTGAGCGGCGGAATGATGATGCGGTAGGCCTGGGGCAGCAGCACGTTCCAGTAGATCTGCGGCAGCTTGAAGCCCATGGCGCGAGCGGCGGATTCCTGGCCGCGTGGCAGCGCCTGGATGCCGGTGCGCACTTGTTCGCAAACGCGGGCGGCGGTGAACAGGCCCAGGCACACGACAACGCTCAGGTAAGCCGAGGTGGTCGGGTTGAGGTCTTGTTTGTACCAGTCCTGCAGGTTTTGCGGCAGCAGGTCGGGTACCAGGAAGTACCAGATGAACAGCTGAACCAGCAGCGGCACGTTGCGAAACAGCTCCACGTAGCAGGTCGCGATGCCCGATACGATGCGGTTCGGCACCGTGCGCATGACCCCCAGAATGGAGCCCAGCAGCAAGGCGATGATCCATGCCACGATGGCAATGGCAATGGTCCAGCCCAAACCGGTGACGTACCAGTCGAGATAAGTCTCGCTGCCGACGCCGGTGGACTTGAAGAACACGCCCCAGTCCCAGTTGTAATTCATTAGGGTCTCCCCTCGAGATCGATCGATGTACAAGCACCCGCTTGGGGAAGATCCTTTCCCGCCTGACGTTGAACGTCAGGCACACGCGATCGGCTCGAAAACCGCCAGGTCGAGTGTTCCACAGTAAAGCCCGCAGGTAGTAACAGACGCCTGAGGGAGAGTGGCCCCTCAGGCAATAAGGTTAGTCAGGAATCAGATTTTTACGTCAGGCGCCGGCTTGTCGCTCGGGTTGGCGATCAGATCTTTTACCTTGTCGCTCATCGGGAAGTTCAGGTTCAGGCCTTTTGGTGGAACCGGGCTCTCGAACCACTTGCTGTAGATCTTGTTGATCTCGCCAGACTTGTACAGAGCGACGATGGCGTCATCGACAGCCTTCTTGAAGGCCGGGTCGTCTTTACGAACCATGCACGCGTAGGCTTCGAAGGACTGTGGCGTACCGGTGATGATCCAGTCAGCCGGTTTCTTGGCCTTGGCTTCTTCGCCGGCCAGCAGCGCGTCGTCCATCATGAAGGCAACGGCGCGGCCGCTTTCCAGCATGTTGAAGGATTCACCGTGGTCTTTGGCGGAAATGATGTTCATGCCCATCTGCTTGTCGGCGTTCATCGCTTTGATGATGCGCTCGGACGTGGTGCCGGCGGTGGTCACGACGTTTTTGCCTTTCAGGTCGGCAAAGTCAGCGTAGGACGGCTTGCCATCCTTGTCTTTCTTGACCAGCAGACGGGTGCCGATTTCGAAGATGTTGACGGTGAAGTCGACTTGCTGAGCGCGTTCGGCGTTGTTGGTGGTGGAGCCGCACTCGATATCCGCGGTGCCGTTCTGGATCAGCGGGATACGGGTCTGCGAGGTCACCAGGTTGTATTTGACCTGCAGGTCTGGCTTGTTCAGATCTTTTTTCAGGGCTTCAACGATGGCCACTTGAATGTCGTGGGAGTAGCCCACGGGTTTGCCGGAAGCATCCGCGATGTAGGAAAACGGAATGGAGCTGTCACGGTGAGCGAGCGTGATGGTGCCCGAGTCGTTGATTTTCTTCAGGGTGCCGGTGAGTTCGGCGGCGAAAACTGGCGTGCTGATCAGAGCGGCCGCAATGGCTGCGCCCAGGATATGGGGAACGATGCGCATCAAATTTTCCTCGACATTGTTTTTTTTATGGAGCCAGTTTGTCGGCCCTTTTGTGCTTCGAATGCCTGACGGCTCCTGAAGTGTTGGCGCAACAGGCATTCGTCGAGAGAGTGTAGAGCATGAGTCGTGCCAGACCAGTCGCTTATAGCTAACCTGATGATTTATAACGTTATTAAAGTTTTGTGGCGGTATTTTTCACCCTGACTGATCCGGTTAACCGAATCGACCGTGAAGTCGCGTTCGGAAAACCGAACGCGACGCCTCAGCGCCACACCGGCAGACAATCAAACACGAACAGCACATGGGACATCGCACAGATCACCCCGAACAACAGCACCAGAACGATCATTGGCGTGCCGCCCCACACGCGATAGCGCGGGCTGCCAAAACGCTTGCGCGAAGCCCGGGCCAGCAGCGCCGGGGTGATCACCGCCCACAATGTTGCCGCCAACCCGGCAAAACCGATGGCATGCAGAAAGCCTTCCGGCCAGAGAAAACCGCCGAGCATCGGCGGCCCGAACGTCACGGCTGCGGTCTGCAGGCGACCGAGGGGGCTGTCGTCGAACTTCAGTACATCGGCCAGGTAATCGAACAGGCCCAGGGTCACCCCGAGAAACGAACAGGCCACGGCGAAGTTGGAGAAAAACGTCAGCAGCAGATCGACATTGGCGCTGTTGAGCCGTGCCCCCAGGGCGCTGATCAACACATCAATGTTGCCGCCGCGCTGGGCGATGTCCTTGAACGTGTCGCGGGGAATATTGCCCATGCTGCACAGCATCCACACCAGATACAGCGCCAGTGCGATCAAGGTGCCGCCGACCAGGCAGGCGCGAATCCGCTGTGGGTCCTTGCCGTAATGCTTCATCAGGCTTGGCACATTGCCGTGAAAGCCGAACGAAGTCAGGCAGAAGGGCAGGGTCACCAGCAAATAGGGCCAGTAGTGGCTGTCGCCGCTGTTCAGATCAAGCAGCGTGGTGCTTTGCACATGACCCAGCAAACCGCCGAAGGTCAGAAAGAACGCGAGGATTTTGGCGCCGAACACCAGCGTGGTCATGCGACTCACCGCGGTGGTGCTGAGCCAGACGATGAACGCCACCAGCAGCGTGAACCCCAAACCGCCGGCGCGCGATGACAATTCAAGCCCGAAGGATTGCGCGGTGTGGTGAATCACTGAGCCGCTGGCGGAAATGTAGGCGTACGTCAGGGTGTAGAGGACAAACACAATGCTCAACCCGTTCAAACGGTTCCAGCCCCGGCCGAGCAGATCGCCGGTGATCGTGGAAAAACTCGCGCCTTCGCGGTAGTTCAGATTGGCTTCGAGGATCATCAGGCCTGAGTGCAAGGTGCAGAACCAGGCAAACAGCAGCACGGCGACGGAGCCGTAGAACCACAGTCCGGACATGATCACTGGCAGCGAGAACATGCCGGCACCGACGATGGTGCCGCCGATGATCATGGCGCCGCCGAGGATCGACGGCGCACGTTCGACAGCGGGAACGGAGGATATTGAGGTGACACGCATGGCAAGGCCCGCAATTTGAATTGTTATAGGTGCATCGACGCAAGGTCCCCTGTGGGAGCGAGCCTGCTCGCGAAAGCGGTCTGGCAGACGAAGTTGATGTCGACTGACACGACGCCTTCGCGAGCAGGCTCGCTCCCACCGGGATCGTGGTTTAGGCGATGTTGAGCAAACGAGCTAACCGTTGAACATTCGCCAGCAAAAAGCCGTCCTGCCCCGGCAGCGCATCGAACGACAAACCCACCGGCAACTCACCCACCGCCGCCACCGGAACGCTGATACTCGGCGCCGCCAGGTTGCTCGCCGGGTCGGTATTGCGCACGAAGGTCTCGAAGTGGCTCTCATCCGCGCAAGCGCTGAGCAGCGGTGCGCTGCAACTGACGGTCGGGTAAGCCAGCAGATCCAGTTGATGGCGGCTGAACAGGGCGCGGTATTCCTGCTCCAGACGCAGTTTGCTCATCAATGCCTGCACGTAGTCGGTGTAGGAAATCGCCGGGCTCTCCAGTTGGGCGGTGAGGATTTTCTTGATCGCCGGATCGCGAATCTGCGCGAGGATGTCGAGGAACTGTTCGCCGCGTCCGGCTTTCATCAGGAAGCGTGGAAAGTCGATGAAGAACTCATAGATCGGCAGCGGAAACTGAATGCTCTCGTTGATCTCGCCAATCACGGAATCGTCGACCGGCACGAAGATCACACCACGCTCGGCCAGCGTATCAATGGCCGCGCGGCAAGCGCGTTGCACGTTGTCAGCGAGGTCGGTCCAGAGAAAACGCTCGGGAATGCCAATGCGCAACGGTCGGGTTTCGGCCTGATGCAGGCTGCCGGTCAGTTGCGCGTGAACGAACTGGCAATCTTCCACCGTGCGGGTCAGCAGGCCCGGGGTGTCTTTGGTTTGTGACACCGGGACGATGCCGTCGGTGGGATACACGCCCGTAGTCGGACGAAACCCGACGATGCCGCAGAACGCCGCCGGGATACGCACCGATCCCCCGGTGTCGGTGCCGACCGCGCACGCCACCAGCCCGGCGGCGACGGCGGCGGCACAACCGCCGCTGCTGCCACCGGCGCTGTGGCGTTCGTTGGCGGGGTTGATCACGGCGCCATGAGAGTGGTTGGCCGAGGTCACGCCGAACGACAATTCGTGCATGTTGTTCTTGCCGACAATCTGCGCGCCCAATTGGCGAAAGCGCTCGACGATGCCGGCATCGGCCTGCGGCACATAGTCGGCCAGCCCGGGCGTGCCGGCGGTGGTCGGCATGCCGCTGACGTTGATGTTGTCCTTGAACGACACCGGCAGGCCATACAGTGCGCCGTCGCGGTCGGCCGCATTTGCCTTTAACGCTGACGGGTCGAAGGTGATGAAACTGTTCAGATGTTGCATCTGCACATGGCGCTCGCGCAGGGCGTGCTGCCAGGTGTTCGGGCAGTGTTGACCACTGCGAAAGCCGTTGACGAGCTGTTCAATTGAAAGCTGGCTGTACATGGATGATTCTCGGCGTGGAAAGGGACTGGGTCAGCAGTAGCGGTACTGCGAGTGCAAGTCATCGAGCGGGTTGCCGGCAATCAGGTCGCCGCCCAGGCTGCTGATCACCGCGCACGCGCCATTCAGCGCGGTCTGGATCGCGCCTTCGGCCCAGCCACCGGTGAACGAGGCGCCGCAACCGGCCAGGTACAAACCGGTGTCCTGTTGCGGATCGAGTGCGGTGCGGAACTGATAGAACAGGCGCTCGGAGTAAATGTCGTCGCCGGGGAAGTTCAGCTTGAATGCGCCGAGCGCGTGTTTGTCGGTCAGCCAGTCGTACTCCAGAACGTAGCGCTGGTAGTCACCGTCCAGCGGGAGCAGATGGCTGGCAAATTCCGCTGCGCTCATCGCCAACTCGTCGACCAGCCGCAGGCAACGCTGCACTTTGTCGGTCATCGAAACCATCTTGTGCGAGTCGTCTTCCCAGGTGTAACTGATCAGCACCACGCCCCAGGAATCAGGATCGTGCGGCGCGTAGTCGAGGCAATACACGCCCTTGACCAGGGTGTCGGTCTGGATGTTGTGCGCCAGGCCATGTTTGAGCCAGAACTTGTCCTTGGTCAGGATGAACAGTTTCGATGAACCGACCATGTGCGTTTCGTTGATCGCCCGCGCGACGTCGCGATTGACGAAGGCCTGGTTCTGCGTGAGCTTGAGGTTCACTTGCAGGGCGCGGGTCGTGGTGGTGGTGATCACCCGGTCGCAGGCGTAGGTTTCGCCGTTGCTGCCGGCCAGCAGAATCTCGCCGTGCGCACCTTTGTTGATCGATTCGATGCGTGTGCGGCAAATCATGTCGCGCACCTGAATACCGTTGAACTCGGTGTCGGCAATCCGTTCGGCCAGCGAGGAAATACCATTGGGCACCAAGCGCTGATTGACCTCCAGTGCATTCACCACCAGGCGCAGGATCTCGGTGAACGAGGCGCGGTACACCGACTGGAACCCGCCGGAGCCAATGCCCAGCGAGCCGAACAGATGGAAGTCTTCGGGCTTGCGCCACGGCTTGCCGCCCGGCGGCTTTTGGCCGGTGAAGATGCGCACCATCGCCGAGTAAAAGGAGCTGTCGCCGAAGCAGTCCAGATAGCGTTGCCACTCGGGCTGCACTTCGCAGTAATTGTGCTGCTTGAGCAGTTCGGTGATCAGCAGCGGTGGCGCCAGGCATGTGCCGTCATCGAGGGTGACGCCTTCGCTGAGAAACGCGATCCAGCCTTGGTGCACGGTGCTGAACAGCGCTGGCGGCGGTTGCATGGCCGCCCAGTGATGAGCTTCGCCGCGGTAGTGAATTTCAGTGTCGACGACGCCCGGGTCGGGAAACGCTTCGGTGGTCTGGATGCCGAAGCGATTGAGGTAATGAAACAGCCCGACTTCACTCGGCGGAAAGCGCATGGCGCCCATTTCTGCGATGAACTGTGGCTGTTGCTCATCAAAGCACTGCGTCAGCAGACGCCCGCCGACATGCTCAGGTTCGGCTTCAAACAATGTCACGCGACGCGCACCGGCGCGCAGCAGTTCGTAAGCGGCGACCAGCCCGCTGAGGCCGGCGCCGACGATGCCGATGTGTTTCTCGGCGGTTTCCGCCGGCAGGTATCCAATGGCCTCATCGGCACTGCGCAGGAACTGGCCATAGTCATACAGCAGATCGACGTAGGGAAAAGACAGGCACGCGGACGCCTGACTGACATCATGGGGAATAGGTTTCACAGGGGGGAATTCTCGATCGATCAGATAATGAGCTGCAGGCTTTCAAGGGCGCGTGCGGGGTTGAGCAAGAGGATCTTCTTGCCGTGAATCTTCCACGTGCCATCGATGTTGATCAGTTGATGTTCGACGGTCACCGGGTAGTGCCATTCGCTGTCGCCGCGCGCCTCGCAATAGAGCATGTTGGAGCTGGCGAGCGCGCTGAACGAGGCGGCGTCGAGCGTGATGCGCGGGCGCTGGGCAATGTGCAGGCTGCGGCTCTTGGGCTGCTGGGAGAAGTTGCGCGCATTGGCCAGGCGGTTGATCCGCAGCGTGGTCAGAAAACGGTCTTCGTACACCAGCGATGACTCGTGCAACGGGCTGACCTGCTCACGGGTCATGGGAATCCAGTAGTGGTAGTCATCGCTGAGCAGCTGTTGCCAGGCGTCGAAATCCTGCTGGTCGAGCAAGTGCAGTTCGGTTTCGATCAGTTGCTCGATGGCGTGGTGATTAGATTGATCGTGTTGCATGGTCGTCCCGCATCAAGTGCTGCCAACTGTTATAGAAATTACGCATGGCCATTTCACTGGTGCCGGACACCACTTGGGTCTGCGCATAGGATTCGTTCGGGCTGAACAGGCGGGCGACGTTGACCCATTCGTTGGCGTCGCTGCCCAGGCCCTCCATGGCCCGTTCGTACATTTCCACGTCGTCGTGGGCGACCATCGAGCACGGCGAGTTGATCAGGTTGTTGTACTGCACAGTCCTTTCCAGCAACTGCACGGGGGCGCCTTGCAGTTCGAAGATCCACGACTCAACGATGGTTTCGCGGGCGCTGATCGGTTTGATCACGCGCAAGGTCTGGATCGGTCCCTTGACCATCAGGTTGGGGAAATACACGGTGTTGTGGCGGGTGTCGTCGAGGATCGCCCGGGCCTGCTCTTCACCGTAGCTTTCGACCATCAAGTCCCAGTAACCGGGGATGTCGGTGTACGCCTTGTGAATCGAATTACTGACCCCGGTGTGTCCGTGGCCATTGGGCCAGACCCGAATGCCCATGCCGGCGAAAAACTCGTAGGAGGCCATGAACGGCGAGAACAGTTCGACGGCCATCGGTGGCTTGCCCTGAGCGCCGGTTTCCTGCCACAGGCGTATGGCTTCGCCGGCCGAAGACTCGTGGGCGATCATCGGGTGGCAGGTGTCGGTCTGGTTGTCGACGACCATTTTCCAGTTGCAGCGATGGCGGTGCAGCAGTGGCTGGCCGATCACTTTCAGCTGGCCTTGCGGCGAGCGCATGACCATGTTGTCCAGCGTCGACAGCGACTCACCGAAAAACGCCTCGAAGCCGATGCCTTCTTCGCTCAGGCGCACGAACACGAAGCCACGATAGTTGTGCACCGCAGTCACCGGGCGCATGCCTTTGTGCGCAGAACAACTGCTGAGGTCGCAGTCGTCGTATTCCTTTTTCACTGGAATGCTCAGCAGCTCGCCGTCCGTCTTGAACGTCCACGCGTGGTACGGGCAACGCATGAAGCGGCCGACATTGCCGCGCGCTTCGGCCAGCACTTTCACGCCTTTGTGCGGGCAGCGGTTGTGCAGCACGACGATGGCGCCGTTCTTCTGCCGAACCATCGCCAGCGGCTGTTGCGCGAGGGTGGTGGTGAAGTAGTCGCCGGTCTCGGGGATCAGGCTGTCATGACCCAGGTAACACCAGCTCGCGGCGAACACGCGCTGCTGTTCCTGTTCGAAAAGCGCCTGATCAAGGAACAGAGATTTATGCACTTCTCTGCCATTGAAATAGTTGTCCAACGGGGTGTCCTCTTTCAGATCGCCAGTTTCAGGCGCGGGCTTTTGGCACGGGAGACGCAGGGGTAGATTCGCGCACTGCACGCCGCTTCCTGTTCGCTCATGATGAAATCGCGGTGATCGACTTCGCCTTCGAGTACGTCCAGCGCACAGACGCCGCATTCACCACGACGGCAGTCGTACAGCGGATCGAGTCCGGCCGCCTCCAAGGCTTCGAGCAACGACTGTTGCGGGCCGACATTGACGCTGACGCCGGAGTCGGCCGCCTCGATGACAAAGCCTTGCGCGGCGTCATCGCGGGCCACGTTGAACACTTCCAGATGGATCTGCTCACGCGCCAGGCCAACGCTTTCGGCGTGGCTGAGCACGGCGCTGAGCATCGCCGCCGGCCCGCAGACATACAGACGGTCATCGGCGCGGAGGTCGGCAAGCACCTCGCTGATTGCCGGGCGACTGCCGGAGAAGTGCAGTTGCAGGCGTTCTTGCAACTGGGCTTGCAGGTGCCGGGCGTAGACCGCGTCGTCGGCGCTCTTGGCGAAGTAATGCAGGTGCGCCGGGCGGTTCAACGCGTCGAGGTGGCGCAGGATGCCGGTCAGCGGCGTGATGCCGATGCCGCCGGCAATCGCGATATCACGTCCGCTGTCCGCGTCGAGCGGGTAGTTGAAGGTATTCAGCGGGCCTTCAAGTTCCACACTGTCATTGACGGCCAAGGTGCGGATGTACTGGCTGCTGGCGGAGTCCGGCGAGAGACGGATGGCGAAGGTGAACTGGCCATCCGCAACCTCGTTCACATGCACCGTCGAGTAATGCCGACAATCCTCCAGCCCCGGAATCAGCCATTTGAAGTGCGCACCGGCATGCGTCATGTCCGACAAGGAGGCCGGACCGCTGACGGTGACTTCCTTGATCGACGTCGAGAGCATCCGGCAGTGGGTGACGGTGTATTTCATGCAGGCTTTTCCTGGCTGAGCGGTGTTTCGTGCAGGTACAACCACTGGACGTCATGGTGCTGGACGCGCAGGATCGCCAGCGAAATACGCGAGGTTTCGCTCTGATTCAGGCGATGGGTTTCCTTGTAGCGCAGGGCCACGGTCGAGCCTTCGTGCCAGACCGTGTGCAGGTCGCTGATCAGGATCTCCAGACCTTTGCGGGCTCCGATGGCACCGCTGAACAGTTGCTCGACTTGTGCCCGACCGACCACGGCGGCCGACGTGGTGACCATGCTGAAGTGCTCGGCGAACACGTCCATCAGCGGCGCGATGGCCTCTGCGCCGGCACCGTCGGCATCGGTGAAGACGCGGTGAATCAGTTCGTGCACGTGGTGAATACTGTGTTGCGCTCGTTCAACCAGGTTGTTGTTCATGGCATTCCTTTGGAGGGTTCAATTGACTCATCTGAAACAGCGGGAACAGCCCGACCAGTGCCGCAATCGCGAAGGTCGCGTGATAGGCCTGTGTGGTGTCGAACTGCTTGAGCAGCACATTGAAGATCATCAGAAACAACGCGGCACCGAGGCTGAACGACATCTGCCGATTGATGTTCCAGATCACGCTGGCCTTGTGCGTATCGCCGCCGGCAAAGTCCATCAACGAGGTGGTTTGCGCGGTGTTGGCGCCGATGCCGCCACCAATGCCCATCAGGCTGTAGGCGATGACGATCACCCACAGGTCCGTCGGCGCATTGACCAGCATCAGCGTGGCGATGCCGGCGCTGTGCAGCAGCATGCCGAGGGTGAACAGGCGTTTCGCGCCGACGCGGTTGTAGACCCGGCCGCAAATCGTCATCGCAATAAACGCGCCGATGGCGTAGAGGATCATGAACATCCCGGTCAGCCGGGCACTGAAGTGCAGGGTGTTCTGCAGGAAGAAAATGCTCATCAGGTTGACCCCGGTGAACACCCCGGGAATCGCGTAATAGATGAAGATCGAGGTGCTGAGTTTTTTGCTTTTGAGCAGGCTCAATTCGATGATCGCGTTGCTGCAGCGGCGGTAGTGCCGCAGGTACAGCACGATGAACAGCAAGCCCGCCGCGACACAGCTCAACGCGGCCAGCGCCGGGTAGTCGCCACCGTACAGCGACATGCCCATCAGCAGGCTGGCGAGTGCGGCGCTGACCAGTAGCAGGCCTTTGATGTCCGGGCGCGGCAGATCGGTCGGTTTGCTTTCCTTGATCCAGAACCATGACAGCCCGGCCGCGATCAACGAGAACGGAATGTTGCTGTAGAACACCCAGCGCCATGAACTGCTGTCGACGATGATGCCGCCGACTGTCGGCGAAATGGCCGGGGCAATCAGCGCGACGGCCATCACCAGTGTGGATATCTTGGCCCGCTGCTCGCCCTGAAACAGATTGAAGGTCAGCGCCTGACCGACCGGAATCAGCAGCCCGCCACCGACGCCCTGCACGAACCGCCAGATCACCAGTTCATGAAAGCTGTCGGCCATGCCGCACATCCACACAGAGCCGGTGAACACCAGCATCGACGCGGTGAGAATCTCGCGGCTGCCAAAACGCCCGGCCAGCCAGGTGCTGACCGGAATAATCAGGGTCAGGCCCAGAATATAAGCATTGGCGACCCACGCCACCGATGAAGTACTGACCTGTAAAGTTGCCGATATACTCGGCAATGCCACAGCCGACATAAATATGTTTATGCAGTCAATAAAAAAGCCGATCAGAAAGATCAGCGCAATCTTATAGCGATAGTTCATGTTGTATCCCCTTTGCCGCGCAGCATAGGGGCGATGGACTTGAAGTGTCGATACGACTATGCTTAAAACTATGTTTGACAGGATTTAACAGTGAGCCATAGCGCCATGCATTCTCATCTTAATCGGGTTCAGACGTTCCTCGCGGTGGTGGATTTTGGTTCTTATACCAAAGCTGCAAACTATCTGAGTATCAGCAAAGCCATGGCCAGCCTGCATGTCAAGGCGCTGGAAGAGGTTTTGTCGGCGACGCTGTTGATCCGCAATACCCGCAATATATCGCTGACCGAAATAGGTCAGGAGTTTTATGAAGAGTTCAAGGGTATTGTCGCGGACATCGATAATGCCTTTGATAATGTCCTTAAAGGTAATAATCGGGTGTCCGGAAAGTTACGGATTAGTTCAACCAGTGAATACGGTGAAAAGTATATTTTGCCGTTGATTCCGCTGTTCTCCGAGCGGTATCCGGAAATTCGCCTGTGCTACAACTTCAACTCTTCGTTGAATGATCTGGTGGCGGAAAAGCTTGATCTGGTGATTCGCCTGGGCAACTTGGCGGATTCGGCATTCAAGAGTCGCAAGTTGGCCGATTATGAAATCGTGCTGGTGGCCACCGAGGTATTTCTCGCCCGGCATCCGGTGCGTGAGCCGCAAGACTTGAACAGTGTGCCGTGGATCGCCAACAGCAATTTGCAGGCGCCGACCCAGTGGACATTGCGCCATGGGCCAGGGCAGGGTGTTGAGGTCGGTGGCACCAGCTACTTCGAATCGAACTCGTCGACGGCCATTCGCTCGATGACATTGTCTTCGCTGGGCGTGTCGGTTCTGCCTGCCTGGGTGGTGGCAGATGACATCGCCGCCGGGCGTCTGGTGCGCTTGCTGCCGGAGTATTCGCTGCCTTCGCAGTCGATCAATGTGGTATTTCCCAACACCCCGCATCTGCCGCACAAGTCGCGGGCGTTCATTGATTTTCTGTTGTTGCACCTGGCGCAGTGATGCCGGCCCAAAAGCCCTCACCCTAGCCCTCTCCCGGAGGGAGAGGGGACTGACCGCGTCGTCCTTGCGAGTGATGCCGGCCTGAAATATCAAGTCGAACTGAGGATTGGAAAATCCCCGGATCTGCTCCCTTTCCCCCTCGCCCCCCTGGGGGGGAGAGGGCTGGGGTGAGGGGGCTGGATTTCATTGACACAAAAAAAAGCCCCTGAATCTCACCATTCAGGGGCTTTCGTTTAAGCGGCGATCCGAAGATCAGGCCGCTTCGATCTTGCGGTTCTGTTCAACCTTGCCCAGATAAGCCGCCAGTTTTTCCTGCTCCGCCGGGGTGGTGAACAAGCCCAGTTTGCTGCGGCGCCACAGGATGTCGTGCGCCGTGGTCGCCCACTCTTCGCTGCACAGGTAATCAACCTCACGGGTGTAAAGCCCGCCACCCAGGTGTTCGCCCATGTCGGCCAGGGTTTCCACGCCTTCGAGCATGCGCCAGGTGCGGCTGCCGTAAGTGGTGGACCAGCGACGAGCGATCTCCGTCGGCACGAAGTCGAACTTGTCGCGAATCAGCGCGCTCAAGGCTTGCGGCGTGGTCATGTCTTCGCCGCCGGGCAGGGTGGCGGTGGCGGTCCAGCTCGGGCGCATCTGGGTGAAGAATGGCAGCAACTGCGCCATCGCCGACTCGGCGAGTTTGCGGTAGGTGGTCAGCTTGCCACCGAACACCGACAGCAGTGGCGCTTCTTCGCTGTTGCCAGACAGGGCCAGGGTGTAATCGCGGGTGACCGCCGACGGGTTATCGGATTCGTCGTTGCACAGTGGACGTACACCCGAGTAGCTGTGCTGGATGTCGTCGCGGCTGATCTGCTGCTTGAAGTGCGCATTGACCACTTTCAGCAGGTAATCAGTTTCGCCTTCGGTGATTGCCACCTTCGCCGGATCACCGGTGTATTCCCGGTCGGTGGTGCCGATCAGGGTGAAGTGGTTCAGGTACGGAATGGTGAAAACGATGCGCTGATCTTCGTTTTGCAGGATGTGCGCGTGATCACCTTCGTACAGTTTCGGCACGATGATGTGGCTGCCCTGAATCAGACGGATGCCGTACGGCGATTCCATCTTCAGATCGTCACGAATGAATTTGGCAACCCATGGGCCGGCGGCGTTCACCAGCGCTTTGGCAGTGATCGAAAACAGGCTGCCGTCGGCACGTTCCAGGTTCAGGTGCCATAGGCCTTTGGCGCGGCGGGCGCTGACGCAGCGCGTCTGGGTGTGCACGTGAGCGCCTTTTTCCCGGGCGGCCATGGCGTTGAGTACCACGAGGCGGGCGTCGTCGACCCAGCAGTCAGAGTATTCGAAGCCTTTCTTGATTTCGCTTTTCAGCGCGCTGTCGGCGCCGAACTTCAGGCTTTTCGAACCTGGCAGTTTTTCGCGCTTGCCGAGATTGTCATACAGGAACAGGCCAGCACGGATCATCCACGCCGGGCGCAGGTGCGGACGGTGCGGCAGCACGAAACGCATTGGTTTGACGATGTGCGGCGCCTTGGCCAGCAGCACTTCGCGCTCGGCCAACGCTTCACGCACCAGACGGAACTCGTAATGTTCGAGGTAGCGCAGGCCACCGTGGATCAGCTTGCTGCTGGCCGACGAGGTGTGGCTGGCCAGATCGTCCTTTTCGCAAAGGAACACCGAAAGCCCGCGACCGGCGGCATCCGCTGCGATCCCCACGCCATTGATCCCGCCACCGATAACGGCGATGTCGTAGATCTCGGAGAGAGGGGGCGTACGCAAGGTAGAGGTGGACATCGGCTGGCCTCGGGTTTTTTTGATTTTCTATATTGGAAATCGAACATGAATGTTCATTTGCGAAAATGGTAGCCCATAAACACGCGCGCAGCCAGCTGCATTCGATTGAAAAAACTCATCGAAGGATGGGTAAAGGAAAATATTCGAACATTAAAAGCAAAAGATCGCAGCCTGCGGCAGCTCCTACATGGGGTCACTTCACCTGTAGGAGCTGCCGAAGGCTGCGATCTTTTGATCTTGGGGGGTTAAACGACTTCCAGGCGAATCTTGTGCTGACTCAACAACTGCGCCAACGCCGGCACTGGCTGCTGATCGGTCACCAGACAATCAATCAGACTGATCGGCCCTAACCGGATCATCGCGTTACGGCCGAACTTGCTCGAATCCGCCGCCAGAATCACCTGTCGCGCATTGGCAATGATCGCCTGCGAAACCCGCACTTCCTGATAATCAAAGTCGAGCAAACTGCCGTCTTCATCAATACCGCTAATCCCGACCAGGGCGAAATCAACCTTGAACTGATTGATGAAATCCACGCTCGCCTGACCGACAACACCGCCATCACGACGCACATTGCCGCCGGTCAGCAGCACATCGAAATCATCCTTGGCACTGAGCATCGACGCCACGTGCAGATTGTTGGTGATGATCTTCAGGTGATTGTGATTGAGCAGAGCGCGGGCAATCGATTCGGTCGTCGTGCCGATATTGATGAACAGCGAGGCGTGATCGGGAATCTGCGCGGCGATCGCTTCACCGATGCGTTGTTTTTCATCGCGCATCTGATCGGCGCGCATCGCATAGGCAGTGTTTTCGACGCTGGAATCATAGGCAGCGCCGCCATGATAACGGCGGAGCAGATTGGCTTCCGCGAGCTGATTGATGTCGCGGCGGATGGTTTGCGGGGTAACAACGAACAGCGTGGCCATTTCCTCGATGCTCACATAGCCGCGTTCGCGGACCAGCTCGAGGATTTGCTGCTGACGGGGAGGCAGATTCATGGGGCTTCCTTTGGGCTGCCGTGCAAAATTTGCCCATGATGCCGCAGGAATCCGCTCCCTACCAGTTAGTTACCTGTCAGTCTCTGCAGGTTGGCTTATTCAGCGTCTTCACGCGCCCAGTCACGGGTGCGGCTGACGGCTTTTTTCCAGCCTTTGTACAGCTTCTCTTTCTCCACTTCGTCCAGGCTCGGTTCGAACTCGCGCTCGATCACCGCTTTACCGCGCAGTTCGTCCAGGCTGCCCCAGAAACCGCACGCCAGACCGGCCAGGTACGCCGCGCCAAGCGCCGTGGTTTCGCGCATTTGCGGGCGCTCGACCTGCGTGCCGAGGATGTCGGCCTGGAACTGCATGAGGAAGTTGTTCGCCACCGCACCGCCGTCCACACGCAGGGCCTTGAGGCGTTCGCCGGAGTCCTGTTGCATGGCGTCGAGCACGTCGCGGGTCTGGTAGGCGATCGATTCCAGCGCAGCGCGGATGATGTGATCCACACGTACGCCGCGGGTCAGGCCGAACAGCGCGCCACGGGCATACGGGTCCCAGTACGGAGCGCCTAAACCTGTGAATGCCGGTACCAGGTACACGCCGTTGCTGTCCTTCACTTTACTGGCGAAGTATTCGGTGTCGTGGGCGTCGTTGATGATCTTCAGTTCATCGCGCAGCCACTGTACGGTCGAACCGCCGTTGAACACCGCACCTTCCAGCGCGTAAGCAACTTCGCCACGCGGGCCGCAAGCGATGGTGGTGAGCATGCCGTGCTGGGATTTCACCGCTTTGTCGCCGGTGTTCATCAGCAGGAAGCAGCCGGTGCCGTAGGTGTTTTTTGCCTGGCCTGGCTCCACGCACATCTGGCCGAACAGCGCCGCTTGCTGGTCGCCGGCAATACCGCCGATGGCGATGCCGCTCTTGGTGCGACCGTAGATTTCCGAAGAGGCTTTGACTTCCGGGAGCATCTCGCGCGGGATGTCGAGGATCTCGAGCATCTTCGAATCCCACTCCAGCGAGTGGATGTTGAAGAGCATGGTGCGCGAGGCGTTGGTGTAGTCGGTGACGTGCACCTTGCCGCCAGTGAATTTCCAGATCAGCCAGCTATCGACGGTGCCGAACAGCAGTTCGCCGTTGCGCGCACGTTCGCGGCTGCCTTCGACGTTGTCGAGGATCCACTTCAGTTTGGTGCCGGAGAAGTACGGGTCGGTGACCAGGCCGGTGTTGTCGCGAATGTACTCTTCGTGGCCGTCACGCTTGAGCTGCTGGCAGATCTCGGTGCTGCGGCGGCACTGCCAGACGATAGCGTTGTACACCGGGCGACCGGTGGTCTTGTCCCAGACCACGGTGGTTTCACGCTGGTTGGTGATGCCGATGGCAGCGACCTGATCGTGGTGCAGACCGGCTTGTGCCAGGGCCTCAACCATCACTGCGCTCTGGGTGGCGAAGATTTCCATCGGATCGTGTTCGACCCAACCGGCCTGCGGGTAATGCTGAGCGAATTCGCGCTGCGCGGTGCAGACCACGTTCGCGTCGCGGTCGAAAATGATCGCGCGGGAGCTGGTCGTACCCTGATCGAGGGCAATGATGTAGTTCTTATTCTGAATGTCGGTCATGTCGATTGCCTTGGACGAAATAAGGGAGAGTGGGCCGTGGCGCAGGCTCTATTGGGCAGGAGCCCGCGCCGACTGTTTCAAGAAGTTCTTGGTTTGCCGTCAATGGCCGGTTCTGCATCCTTTGTAGCAGGTGTGGCGCCGGTCAGGTGACGGGCGATGAGCCCGCGATACCCGGCAGCGCCGAGGCAGGCACCGACAATCGGTGCAAAAATCGGAATCAGGAAGTACGGAATATCGCGGCCGCCAGTGAAGGAAATTTCACCCCAGCCGGCGAAGAAAGTCATCAGTTTCGGACCGAAGTCACGCGCCGGGTTCATCGCGAAACCGGTCAGCGGGCCCATCGAGCTACCGATCACGGCAATCAGCAAACCGATCAGCAGCGGCGCCAGCGGGCCTTTCGGCAGGCCGTTGTTGTCGTCGGTCAGCGACATGATCACGCCCATCAGGATCGCGGTGATGATCATCTCGACCAGGAACGCCTGGGCGGTCGACAGCACCGGGTTCGGGAAGGTCGAGAACACCGAGGCCAACTCAAGGCTGGCTGCCGAACCGCGAACCATTTGGTGAGTTTGTTCGTAATCGAAGAAAAGATTGCTGTACAGCGTGTAAACCAGCAACGCTCCGCAGAAGGCACCGGCGATCTGCGACAGAATATAGAACGGCAGTTTGCGCTTCTCGAAGTCGGCGAAGATCGCCAGCGCGATGCTTACGGCCGGGTTCAGGTGTGCCCCGGAAACCCCGGCAGTGAGGTAGATCGCCATGCTCACGCCGACGCCCCAGATGATGCTGATTTCCCACAGGCCGAAGCTGGCGCCCGCGACTTTGAGCGCGGCGACACAACCAGTGCCGAAAAAGATCAGTAGTGCAGTACCCAGAAACTCGGCCATGCATTGGCTCGAAAGCGTTGGTTGCTGTAAAGCAGTTGTCATTGAAAACCTCGGTTTTTGTTGTTGTCTGGCGTCTTGCCGATAGGGCAGGGCGCGATTTTCCCCGGTCAGGAATCCCCATTCCTTTCCCGGTTTACTGCTGGGTGCTGCGATGATGATAATTCTTACATTATTCAGATTCGAAAAAATATAGACAAGAAACAAACCTGTCAAAGGTCGAAAGTGAACCATCGGTCACAATAAAACTATTCGCTGTGTGAATGATCCTGTGGCATCGACGCGCAAGGGGGCTTCCGCGATGTCTGCAAGCCACGGGAATCGCGGCTTGGGATAGAGCCTTTTGGTGGCTGATCACCTAGAATCCGACGCAGTATTTTTCTGTCACTGCCGAGCCTGGAGTTGCCATGACCCCTGCGTTGGACTTGTTGAAAAAAGTTCGTGCCGAACATCGCGTGCACAGTTACGAACATGACCCAAAGGCCGCATCCTTTGGGCTGGAGGCCGCAGAGAAATTGGCACTTGAGCCGGCACAGGTGTTTAAAACCCTGCTCGCGGCCAGCGAAAAAGGTGAATTACTGGTGGCGGTGGTGCCGGTCGTCGGAAGCCTTGACCTCAAGGGCCTGGCGCATGCCGCGGGGGTGAAAAAAGTCGAGATGGCTGACCCGGCAGCAGCTCAGCGTTCCACCGGCTACCTGTTGGGCGGCATCAGCCCGCTGGGGCAGAAAAAGCGCCTGCGCACCTTCATCGATAACTCGGCTCAGGGTTTTGCGACTATTTATGTCAGCGCCGGTCGGCGTGGCCTGGAAGTCGAATTGGCGCCGGCCGTACTCGCCGAACACACTCAGGCAAAATTTGCCGACATTGGCCGCGCGTAACCGTTATCGCTGTATGTAGAAAATTGGCCGGTTCTGTCACTGGCGCTCAGCGCCTTGTGGTTGCATGCTCTGGTGACTGACTTAGGGAGAAGGTTATGCAGCTCGAGTTTCATCAGGTCGACGCGTTCAGTGATCGGCCGTTCAGTGGCAATCCGGCAATGATTTACCGGTTGGATGCCTGGCTCGCGGATGAGCTGATGCAAAACATCGCCGCCGAACACAATCTGGCGGAAACCGCGTTTCTGGTGCGCGAAGGTCAGGCCTGGCATATCCGCTGGTTTACCCCGACTACTGAAGTACCGTTGTGCGGGCACGCGACGCTGGCCAGTGCTTATGTGCTGTTCGAGATCTACAAGGAAACCGCCGAGCGTATCGACTTCACCTGTAAATCCGGCCCGCTGAGTGTCACTCGGGAAGGTGATCGGTTGTGGCTGGATTTCCCGTCGATCGTGCCGTCAGAGATTGGTGTGACGCTGGACGTCGAACGAGCATTGGGCGTTGAAGCCGTTGATGTGCTCGGCTCAAACGAACTGTTTGTGGTGCTGGAGTCGGAGCAAGCCGTGCTTGATTGCAAGCCGGACATGGTTGCACTGGCCAAGCTGCCCTGGCTGGGCGCGATTGTCACGGCGCGGGGCAATCAGCACGATTTCGTCTCGCGCTATTTTGCACCGGCGATTGGCATTAATGAGGACCCGGTGACCGGCTCGACGCATTGCAGTCTGATCCCGTATTGGTCGAAGCGACTGGGCAAATCGAGTCTGACGGCGTGCCAGCGCTCGGCGCGGGGTGGGGAGTTGTTCTGTCGGCTGGAAGGAGAACGGGTGAAAATCGGCGGTAATGCGACGCTGGTTGCCAGCGGCACATTGTTGTTGGGCTAGCCCAAAAACACCTGTGGGAGCGAGCCTGCTCGCGAATGCGGTCGGTCAGTCAAATCATCTGTGACTGATACATTGCATTCGCGAGCAGGCTCGCTCCCACCGTTTTGATCCGGGCCGGATCAGAGCGCGGCGCTGTAGCGGCGGACGCCGTTTTCCACTGCCGGGATTTGTGCGGCGGTGCTGCCCGATGCCTGGAACAGTACGAGGTGTTCAGCGGCAACACGAATCCCGACTTCCGCGCCAACCTGATGATCCGCATGACTCGGGAAAATCGACTCCAACTGCGCCCCCGTAGGCAACTGCAGGCGATACAGCGTCGAAGCACCAAGGAAGGTTTTACCAACAATCCGCGCTTTCAACGCACTGTCCGGCGCATAAACAATGTCATCCGGGCGCAGCAACACATCCACCGCGCCGCCAATCGGCCAGGTGTAAGCCCGGTTGCCACGCAGTTCACCCAGTTCGGTCTGCACCGATTCCGGGCTGCCGAGCTGGCCGCGAATGAAGTAACCCTGACCGATGAAACTGGCCACAAACGGCGTGGCCGGTTCGTGATACAGGTTGTATGGCGTGTCCCACTGCTCCAGCCGACCTTCCTTGAACACGCCAACGTGATCGCTGACGGCGAAGGCTTCTTCCTGGTCGTGGGTCACCAGAATCGCACTGGTGCCACGGGCCTTGAGAATGTCGCGCACCTCATGACTGAGCTTGCGGCGCAGCTCGCCATCGAGGTTGGAGAACGGCTCATCGAGCAGCAGCAATTGCGGCTCCGGCGCCAACGCGCGGGCGAGGGCGACGCGCTGTTGCTGGCCGCCGGACAACTCATGCGGGAAGCGCTTGCCGAGGTTTTTCAGGTTGACCAGTTCCAGCAGTTCTTCGGTGACGCGCTGTTTGTTCGGGTGCTTGCGAATACCGAAGGCGATGTTGTCGGCAACGCTCAGGTGCGGGAACAGCGCGTAGTCCTGGAACACCATGCCGATCCGGCGCTTCTCCGGCGCCAGAGTGAAACCGGCGCTGGAAATGGTCTCGCCACCGAGGGTGATTTCACCTTCGTGCACCGGCTCGAAACCGGCGATGGCGCGCAGAGTGGTGGTCTTGCCGCAGCCGGACGAGCCGAGCAGGCAGCCGATGTCACCGGCGTTGAGGTGCAGATTGAGGTTCTGCACCACACGTTGATCTTGATAACCGCAAGCGAGGTTGCGCAGGTTCAGCAGTAATTCATGGCTCATGCGTGGTGATATGCCGGTTCGACGAGGAACTCGAGCAGGGCCTTCTGTGCGTGGAGACGGTTTTCTGCCTGATCCCAGGCGACGGAGCGCGGGTCATCAAGCAGGTCGAGGCTGATTTCTTCGCCACGGTGCGCAGGCAGACAATGCATGAACAACACGTCCTCGGCAGCGAGGTCGAGCAGGGCACGGTTGACCTGGAACGGGGCGAACAGCTTGAGGCGCTTGGCAGTTTCCTCTTCCTGGCCCATCGAAGTCCAGACATCGGTGCTCACCAGATGCGCGCCACGTACGGCGTCTTGCGGATCGCGAACGATGGTCACGCGATCACCGGCCTTGGCGACGAACTCGGGGTTGGGCTCGTAGCCTTCCGGGCAAGCGATACGCAACTGGAAGTCGAACTGCAGCGCCGCTTCTATATAACTGTTGCACATGTTGTTGCCGTCGCCGATCCAGGCCACGGTTTTGCCTTGAATCGAACCGCGATGCTCAAGGAACGTCTGCATGTCGGCCAGCAACTGGCACGGGTGCAGGTCATCGGACAGGCCGTTGATCACCGGCACGCGCGAGTTGGCAGCGAATTCGGTCAGGGTGCTGTGGGCAAAGGTACGGATCATCACCGCATCGAGCATGCTCGACATGACGATGGCGCAATCGCCGATCGGCTCGCCACGGCCCAGTTGGGTGTCGCGCGGCGACAGGAAGATCGCCTGGCCGCCGAGCTGGATCATGCCGGCCTCGAACGAGATTCGGGTGCGGGTCGAGGATTTCTCGAAGATCATGCCCAGCACGCGGTTTTTCAGAGGCTCGAACAGTACGCCGCGGTTACGCAGGTCCTTGAGCTCAACGCCTCGACGGATCACGCTGACCAGCTCTTCGGGCGTGCAATCCATCAGGGAGAGAAAGTGCCTTGCGCTCATCATTGACTACCTTTTTGCTACAAACCGCAGATGCTCAAAGCCTTGTTTATCGGAACAACGGGCGAGACCTGCGGCGTAAGCCGCACGGGGCGACGAAATAGGGGAAGGCGCGATATTGACACTAAATGTCGCGTTTTTCCAATAGGCTACGGTTTTTGCGAGAATCGAAGGGCACAGCGGATGTTGCAGTCGCGTATTTGCAGCCGGGTTCAGGACTGCAGCGAGTCCCTTTGTACACTGGCCTCGCAGGCCTTGGCAATGCGGCGTGGCGGGGATCGGGTCGGCTGGGTCGGTTTACGACCGTGGCGCCATGCCATCACTTGGTCGGATGCTCGGGCTGAAACATTTGCTAAAGCAAAGTGCTGGGTTATAAATAAGTTTCGAGCGACGCAGGAAGCCTCCGCATGGAATCGAAAGAAAAACTGTTAATGGAATTGCTGGGCCACACGGCTCGCTCCCTGACCCATCTCACCGCGTCGGTCACCTCAATGTCTTTCGAACTGCTGCGCAGCGAAGACGAAGTGGTCAAATCCGCCGGTCGCCACATGATTGATCGCATGGCCACCATCAGTGCCGGGCTCGACGAGCATTGGCGGCTCATCGGCGAAATCACCGGCGTACACGTCGCCCATGAGCAGATCGAAACCATCCAGGAAATTCAGCTGGCCGCGCCGCCGCAGTTGCCGTCGAACTGATCATGGCGGTTTATCGGCTCGCCTGATAACCGTCGATTCACAAGACGAACGTCGCTGGCGCCGGGCCTGCGTCGGGGCCATAGTTTTGTTCCCGCGGGCGTGATTGCCCGCCCAGAACAAGACAGAGACTGGCCATGACCAAGACTCTCCATCACCGTGCCTGCCATCTGTGTGAAGCCATTTGCGGGCTGACCATCGAAACCACTGAAACGGATGGCAACGTCGCGATCACTTCAATCAAGGGTGACGCGCTCGACACGTTTAGTCGTGGACACATCTGCCCCAAGGCTGTGGCCCTGCAAGACATCCAGAACGATCCGGATCGCCTGCGCCAGCCAATGCGCCGTGTGGGCAGCGAATGGTTGCCGATCGAGTGGGACGAAGCGTTTGCGCTGGTCGCCGAGCGCCTCGCGGCGATTCAGGAGCGTCACGGCCAGAACGCGGTGGCGGTCTATCAAGGCAATCCGAGCGTGCACAACTACGGGCTGATGACCCACAGCAATTACTTCCTCGGTTTGTTGAAGACGCGCAATCGCTTCTCGGCGACCTCGGTCGATCAGTTACCACATCACCTGAGCAGCTATCTGATGTACGGCCACGGCTTGTTGCTGCCGATTCCGGACATCGATCACACTGACTTCATGCTGATCCTCGGCGGCAATCCGCTGGCCTCCAACGGCAGCATCATGACCGTGCCGGATGTCGAAAAACGCTTGAAGGCGATTCAGGCGCGCGGCGGCAAAGTGGTCGTGGTCGATCCACGCCGCAGCGAGACGGCAGCCATGGCTGATCAGCATTTGTTCGTGCGCCCCGGGGGCGACGCGGCGTTGTTGTTTGGCGTGCTCAATACGTTGTTCAGCGAAGGGCTGACCCGCGACAGTCACTTGCCGATCGATGGTCTGGACGACGTACGCGCGGAGGTGGCGTCGTTTACGGCTGAGGCGATGAGTCCGTTGTGCGCCGTGCCTGCCGAACAGATCCGCCAACTGGCACGTGACTTCGCTGCGGCGCCGAGTGCGGTTTGCTATGGGCGCATGGGTGTTTCAACCCAAGCCTTTGGCACCTTGTGCCATTGGGTCGTGCAATTGATCAATCTGGTGACCGGCAACCTCGACCGGGTCGGCGGCGCGTTGTGCACCGAGCCGGCGGTGGATCTGGTGGCCTCGACCTCGGGCGGGCATTTCAACAAGTGGCAGAGCCGTGTCTCGGGTCGTCCTGAATACGGCGGTGAGTTGCCGGTCTCGGCGCTGGCCGAAGAGGTGCTCACCGAAGGCGAGGGGCAGATCCGTGCGCTGATCACCGTCGCCGGTAACCCGGTGTTGTCGACCCCGAACGGGCGGCAACTGGAGCAGGCGCTGGACGGCCTGGAGTTCATGGTCAGCATTGACCTGTACATCAATGAAACCACGCGCTATGCCGACCTGATCCTGCCGTCGACCTCGGCGTTGGAGAATGATCACTACGACACCACCTTTAATCTGTTCGCGGTGCGCAACGTGACCCGCTTCAACCGCGCGATCCTCGCCAAACCCGAGGGCGCGTTGCATGACTGGGAGATCTTTGTGGGCCTCGCCAAGGCGTTTGCCGAGAAGACCGGCAAGGAGCTGAAGCCGACAATGGCGCCTTCGAAGATGATCGACATGGGCCTGCGCATGGGCCTGTACGGTGATGCGTCCGAGCAGAAGCTGTCATTGGCGACGTTGTTCGATCATCCGCACGGAATTGATCTGGGGGCGCTGAAAGCGAATCTGGCGTCGCGGCTGAAAACGCCGAATCAGCGAGTGCAGGCCGCTCCGCCGGAAATCCTCGCTGACCTCGCACGCTTCGCTGCGCTGCGGGCGCCAGCCGCCGACGAGCTGCTGATGATTGGTCGCCGCCATGTGCGCAGCAATAATTCGTGGATGCACAACTATCACCGTCTGGTGAAGGGCAAGCCACGTCACCAATTGTTGATGCACCCGGATGACCTCGCCAGCCGTGGCCTCAATGATGGTCAACGGGTGCGTGTCAGTTCGCGGGTCGGGCAGATCGAAGTGGAAGTGCTTGGCAGCCTCGACATGATGAAAGGCGTGGTCAGCCTGCCGCACGGATGGGGCCATGCGCGCCCCGGCGTGCAGATGGCGATTGCCAGCGGTCAGCCGGGGTCGAGTGCCAATGACCTGACGGATGAATGCCAGCTCGACGAGTTGTCCGGCAACGCTGCACTTAATGGTGTGCCGGTGACGGTGGCGGCGGCGTGATCTAGTCTGTCGGGGAGACCAAGCATGGCGCTCGGGATTCCGTTACAATGCGCCACCGTGCCGACCCATGAGTCGGAAAGTTCAGCCGAGGTGCTCCATGGATATCATCGAAACGATTAAAGAGCAGATTGCCAACAACACCATTCTGCTTTACATGAAAGGTTCGCCGAATGCCCCGCAGTGTGGCTTCTCCGCGAAAGCTGCGCAGGCTGTCATGGCGTGTGGCGAAAAATTTGCGTACGTGGACATCCTGCAGAACCCGGAAATCCGCGCCAACCTGCCGAAGTACGCCAACTGGCCGACTTTCCCACAACTGTGGGTCGGCGGTGAACTGGTCGGCGGTAGCGACATCATGACCGAGATGTCTGCAGACGGTTCGCTGCAAAGCACCATCAAGGCGGCTGTTGAAGCGGCTGCTGCGAACAAGTCCGAAGCCTGATAAGGCTGGGTTTCACCCGACACCTCCTGCTTGTGTAGGAGCTGTCGAGTGAAACGAGGCTGCGATCTTTTGATCTTCAGCCAATAAAAAGCCCCGCACCTCGAAAGAGGGCGGGGCTTTTTAGTGCGTTCGAAAAGTTACTGCAAGTTGCCGGTGCAATCTGAAAAGATCGCGGCCTTCGGCAGCGCTTACTCTTCGCCCATCTGCGATTGCAGATAGTTCTCAAGACCGACTTTATCGATCAGACCCAGCTGGGTTTCCAGCCAGTCGATATGTTCTTCTTCGGATTCGAGAATGTCTTCAAGCAGTTCACGGCTGCCGAAGTCGCCAACGGTTTCGCAGTGTGCGATCGCGGTCTTCAGGTCAGCGTGGCCGGTCTTCTCGATACGCAGGTCGCACTCCAGCATTTCCTGGGTGTGCTCGCCGATGTGCAGCTTACCCAAATCCTGCACGTTCGGCAGGCCTTCGAGGAACAGGATGCGCTTGATCAGCTTGTCCGCGTGCTTCATCTCGTCGATGGATTCTTTGTATTCGTGCTTGCCGAGCTTGTTCAGACCCCAATCTTCGTACATGCGCGCATGCAGGAAGTACTGATTGATCGCGACCAGTTCATTGGCAAGGATCTTGTTGAGATGCTGGATGACTGTAATGTCGCCTTTCATGATCGGAGTCCTGCCCTGTAATAGCTGTATATACGGCGGAGTTTGAGCTTCGTACTTATAAGTGTCAAACCTAAGTTATTGAATAATATATGAAAATTAATCGGAATAAGAATGTTTGTGTTCCGCGTCTAGACGCTAAGCAATTGATTTTCAGGCATAAAAAAACCGGACATAAGTCCGGTTCTTTGAAATGGGGGGGAGTTACGCGGCAGTAAATTCTACCGGATAAGGGATCGCGGCCTGGGCGGTTTGCAGCTTGGTCAGGGTTTCGCGGACCACTTCCTTGGCAAGGCAGGCACATTTGCCGCATTGGCTGGCGACGCCGGTGGCCTGGCGGACTTCTTTATAGCTGCAGCAACCTTCATAGATCGCTTCGCGGATCTGTCCGTCGGTGACGCCAGTGCAGAGACAAACATACATAAGTGAGAACCGTCGCTGGTTGTGACTCAATTGCGATGGATCTTAATGTTAACGAGAATGATTGTCAAAGTGCTTTCGGAACGCTTCAGCTGATAAACAGCCATGACTGACGAACGGTATTTGCTGGCGATTTGCCTGGCCCCGTAAATGCAGCGCCGTTCTGCGCCTGCTTTAAAAAACCGTTAAGGACAGGCCAAATTCGCAGTGTATGATGGTCGGCCCTTGCGAAGGGGGTTCGTGTCACAGGGCTGTCGCCTGAGGGTGGCAGGCTGGCCCGGACCCTGAACTTCAAGTTTTTACACCAGGAGATATCAATGAGCGTACTCGTAGGCAAACAAGCCCCTGACTTCACCGTCCCGGCCGTACTCGGCAATGGCGAGATCGTTGACAGCTTCACCCTGTCCTCGGCCATCAAAGGCAAATACGGCCTGGTGTTCTTCTACCCACTGGACTTCACCTTCGTCTGCCCGTCCGAGCTGATCGCTCTGGACAACCGCATGGCTGACTTCAAGGCACGCAACGTTGAAGTGATCGCTGTGTCGATCGATTCGCACTTCACTCACAACGCATGGCGCAACACCCCAGTGAACAATGGCGGCATCGGTCAGGTGAAATACACCATGGCTGCCGACATGAAGCACGACATCGCCAAGGCCTACGACGTTGAATCCGAAGGCGGCGTAGCGTTCCGTGGCGCGTTCCTGATCGACGACAAAGGCGTTGTCCGTTCGCAGATCATCAACGACCTGCCGCTGGGCCGTAACATGGAAGAGCTGATCCGTCTGGTCGACGCTCTGCAATTCCACGAAGAGCACGGCGAAGTCTGCCCTGCCAACTGGAAAAAAGGCGACAAAGGCATGAACGCTTCGCCAGAAGGCGTTGCTGCCTACCTGACCGAGAACGCTGCTGCCCTGTAAGGCGCAACGTCGAGGTACAAAAAACCGGCCCACGTGGCTAATGCCAGTCAGTTAAGCTGACTGGCATTTTTATTTTTGATCGGATACTTG